>JAUVYC010000074.1 GCA_030603285.1 Spirochaetota bacterium | reverse complement strand
AAATATAATCGCCTATGTATTAAAAAATATTAATCCCTTTACCTATACAGGTTTGACAGGCGTTTTACCACGAGGGAAAATTGACCTTCATGTACTGGAAGAAGCACAAAAAAGAACAGAAACTTTAGCAAAAGGCCTGGTTTCAGAGCAAGAAATAAAGGAAATCGGATACCCCCATCATTCAATTAGATCTTCCGGCATTTATCACAATACTAAAGACTATAAAAATAGTGCGGTTTTATTCATTAAAGGGAAACGAGCAGTTCAATTTTTAGAAGGCATCTCAACAAACAAAATTTTGGGCTTAAACACCGCAGAGGCAAAAAAGACTTTCTTTCTGGATAAGGCCGGAAATGTTCTATCAGTTGTACAGGTAGCACGCCTTTATCAAGATGAAAGGGGAAACGATCAATTTATTATCATCTGTGACCCGGAGTATAAAGAAAGGTTAAAGAGATGGATGAGAGGTCTTTCAGACGGGTATATAGCATTTAATGACGATGACATCTTTATGAAGATTGAAGGCCCGGTAATTGTAAAGGGTATGGAAGAACTTTCTGAAGAAATGAAGATTAAAATAAAAAATGCCCTGGAAAATATTCAACCGCTTGCTGAAGAGCATTCTGATATAGGTAAAAAAATTGATACAAAAACCGTGTACAACATTTACCCACAATGTTTTGATCTCTCAAAACCGTATTTCATCGGACAAAAATATGTAAATGTTAATACACAATCTAAGAACAAAAAGACCTTTGTATGCAGCAAAACCGCACAAGAAATTAAGCGAAGTGTATTACACGAAGAGCATATTAGACTTACTGACAATATGGTGAACTTTGCAGGATGGAAGATGCCAGTTAGATACGAAAGTATAATCGATGAGCATACAACTGTAAGGGAAACAGCGGGTATCTTTGATATTTCTCATATGGGAATCCTCGAGATTTCAGGTGAATATGCAACAAGCTTTTTAGATACCATCACAGCCAACTATGTTCCCTGGATTGATGCCGGGGAATCGCAGTACAGTTATCTGCTTGACCTGGATGGGAATGTCATCGATGATATTATGATCTACAAATTAGGGAAAAACAGGTATATGGTTGTGGTGAACGCAGCAAATAATGAAAAAGACCTTGCATGGATCAATGCTGTCAATTCGGGAGAATATATCATCGATAAAACAGATCCTAAAAAAGAGATACCTGGAAAGGCAGTTATTCAAGATTTGAAAAACCCTTCGGCCGGAGAAAAATCAAGGGTAAATATATCCCTTCAGGGTCCAAACTCCTTAAACATTTTAAAGGAGATCGCTCCTGATAATAAAACAAGAGATAATCTTGAGAGGATTCAAAAGACAGAGTTCATCGAGACTGAGCTCGCAGGGATAGAAATGATTGTATCGAGAACAGGATATACAGGAGAAGAGATAGGGTACGAAATCATTATTCATCCTTCAAATGCTGCCGATTTCTGGAACCTGGTTCTTGAGAAAGGGAAGAAGTTTGGTGTTAAGCCTATTGGCCTGGGAGCAAGAGATTCTTTAAGAACCGAAGCCGGACTTCCCCTGTATGGACATGAGCTTGCTGGTCCATTTAACATATCACCAATTGAATCGGGATTTGCTCCATATGTTAAGTTTCATAAGCCTTTCTTTATTGGAAGAGATGTCCTTTTTAAAAAAATGAAAGAATCAAGTCTAGAAATAGCAAGATTCCGGATGGATGAAAAGGGTGTAAAAATGGCAAAGACTAAAGATGTGGTGGTAAGCAAACGCACCCAGAAGGTTATTGGAGCTGTGACCTCCTGTGCTGTAAACAAAGAGGGTATTCAGGTCGGGATGGTGTATATTGATAAAAGATTTGTCAGGGAAGGAGCAAAGGTGGCGATAATCCCTTTTCCACATTCGGCCAGGGAAAAGATGAAATCCCTTGAAGATGTTGAGCCGGGCGATAGAATACAGCTTCATGTAGACGCAACAATTGTGAGCAGATTTCCTGAGAATTAATGAATAAACCAGTTAAGGAGGATTGTAAATGGCAACTATTAGACCCTTTAAGGCTCTGCGGCCTGTACCGGAAAAGGCAAAGGATGTATCGAGTGTTCCCTATGATGTAGTAGATACAGGTGAGGCACGTATCCTGGCCCAGGGAAATCCACTCAGTTTTTTGCATGTAATCAGGCCTGAGATTGACCTTCCGGAAGGTACATACCTTTATGATGAATCTGTATATAGCAAGGCATCAGAAAACCTTAAAAAACTCATTCAGAAAAATGTTTTGATACAGGAAAAACCACCATCCATTTACATTTATAGACTATCCATGGGAGATCACAGCCAGACAGGCGTTGCAGCATGCTGCGCAGTAGAAGAATACGATAAAAATATAATTCGCAAACATGAACTTACAAGAAAAGAAAAAGAGGATGACAGGCTCAAGCACATGCTTACAATATCCGCTCATCCAGGCCCTGTTATTTTTACCTATCGCGGGACAGAAAGAACGAATGTGATTACAAGTGAAGAAGTCAAAAACCCACCTCTCTATGACTTTGTTGCCCCTGGCGGTGTCAGGCATATGATCTGGAGAATGGGAAAAACCGGCGAAATTGTAAATGCTTTTAATGAAATACCCTGTTTGTATATTGCAGATGGGCATCACCGCGTAGCAGGTGCAGGTCGTGTAAAAAAAGTGATGGCCGAAAGGCACCGTGACTCAACGGGCCAGAAGGAGTTCAACTATTTTCTTGCAGTAATGTTTCCAGCCGATCAGTTACAGATATTTGCATATAATCGCTACATCAAAGATTTAAATAACTTAAATGAAAATGATTTCTTAAAACGTATCGAAGAAAGGTTTGAGTTAACCTATAATGGGAAAAAGGAGCCGGATAAAAAGGGAATAATTGGAATGTACCTCAACGGCAGATGGTATGAGCTTCATATTCCGGTAGACTTATATGGTACTAAAGATCCAGTAGCCTCTTTAGACCTCAGCGTTTTTCAAAAATCACTCCTGGAGCCCGTTTTTGGCATTAAAGATCAGAAAAATGACAAAAGAATTGATTTCATTGGTGGGCCTGACAATGTCGAAAAGCTCATAAAACGGGTGAATGAAAATGGCGGTGTAGCTTTTACCTTTTACCCTGTGAATATTAATGAGCTTCTCGCGGTTGCGGATGCAGAAAGGATAATGCCTCCAAAATCTACATGGTTTGCACCAAAACTGAGGTCAGGTCTCTTAATACATCAGTTTTAAACTTTATAAAAAAAGGGGGGGTGCAGATGAAAGTTTTAATTGCTGATAAGTTTCCAGACGAGGGTATAGAAGCAATAAAAAATTTAAAATGTGATGTAGAATATAACCAGGCTTTAAAAGAACAAACTTTATTAGAAGAACTGACAAAAGAGGAATATGAGATTCTCATTGTCCGCTCTACAATAGTTACAGGTGATATGATCGAGGCTTCACCTTCTCTCAGCCTCATAATTAGGGCAGGCTCAGGATATAACACTATCGATGTTCGAACCGCTTCTGAAAGAAGTGTTTACGTTACAAACTGTCCCGGAAAAAACTCCATCGCTGTCGCAGAGTTAGCCTTTGGCTTGATCCTCAGCATTGACCGTCGAATCCCTGATAATGTTATTCAGCTAAAAAATGGCAAATGGAATAAAAAGGAGTTTTCAAAAGCAAGAGGAATATTTGGCAGGACTTTAGGCATTATTGGCCTTGGAAGAATCGGAAGGGAAATGGTTTCCCGCGCAGAGGCTTTTGGAATGAATGTTATTGCGTGGAGCAGATCGCTGACACCACAAAGGGCCGGAGAACTCGATATAAAATATGCGGGCAGCATTGAACAGGTTGCAGAAGAAGCTGATATTGTGAGTATTCATCTGGCACTCACAGAAGATACACGAAGTTTGATTGGAAAAAGTTTTTTTAATGCAATTAAGCACGGCGCTTACTTTATAAATACCTCCCGTGCAGAAATTGTCGATCATGATGCTCTCTTGAAAGCAATAAATGAAAAGGATATTAGAGCAGGGCTTGATGTGTTTATGAATGAACCTGAAGTAAAAGCAGGAGAATTCAAAGATGATATAGCAAATCAACAAAATCTCTACGGCACTCACCATATCGGGGCCTCAACACAGCAGGCACAGGCTGCAGTTGCGGAAGAAACTGTGCGCATTGTCAGGGAATATCTAAATACAGGAAAAGTGCCAAATTGTGTGGATATCATGGAACGGCCCCCTGCCCGTGCAATGGTTACTGTACACCATAAAAACCGCGTAGGCATTCTTGCAGGAGTACTTGATGTAATTCGTGATGCAAATATTAATGTGGAACGTATGGAAAACGTCATTTTTGAAGGCGCAGATGGAGCATGTGCGCGCATACAGATAGATGACTATCTACCAAAAGATGATCTTTCAAAAATTAAAAAAATGAGCGGTGATATATTTTTTGTAACACAGGTAGGGCTCACATAATTCTGAAATGTTAAAAAAGGAGAGAAAAATGGTATTTCCGGAAGAGCTGAAGTATACAGACCAGCATGAATGGACCAGGATTGAATCTGATTCAGCAACAATTGGTATTACTGATTATGCCCAGCAATCGCTGGGTGATATAGTGTATGTTGAACTGCCGGAAATTGGAACAGAGGTAAAAAAGGGAGAAGAGTTTGGTGTAATAGAATCCGTAAAGGCTGCTTCAGACACCTATTCCCCATTAACCGGAGAAGTAACAGAGATAAATGAAGACTTACAGGAGCATCCGGAGTATATAAACCAATCACCTTACGATAAAGGATGGATTATCAAATTAAAGATTAAAGATTCTTCTGAAATAAATGATTTAATGAACAGTCACCAGTACCAGGAATATATAAAGAGTGAAACAGAGTAAATGTGAAAGGATAATAACGATGCGTTATATTCCAAATACAAAAGACAATATAGAAAGTATGATTAAAGAAATAGGGTTAAAATCGGAAGCTGATATGTTTAAAAATATTCCATTACTGCTTGAGGAAAAACTCAATCTCCCCGGTCCTCTTTCAGAATCTGCATTGATTAAACGGATGAAAAATATGAGTGATCTGAATGCGCATGTACAAGAATATGCATCTTTTCTGGGAGGAGGAACATATCATCACTTTATACCCTCTATAATTTCTCATTTGACCGGCCGTTCAGAATTCTACACAGCCTATACCCCTTATCAACCTGAGATAAGCCAGGGAACATTGCAGGCAATATTCGAATATCAGACATTTATGTGTGGGTTAATGGCTATGGATGTTTCGAACGCATCAATGTATGACGGCGCATCAAGTGCTGCTGAAGCAGTGCTTATGGCTTTAAGAACAACGAAAAAGCTGAAAATTATTATTTCAGAAACTGTCAATCCAGAGTACAGGAGAGTAATTAAAACATATTTAACCGGGCACTCTGCAGAAGTATTCGAGATACCTTTTGATAAACAGGGAAAGACGGATGTCAATAAACTCGAGAGTATTATTGATAAAAATACAGCATGCGCTGTTATACAGACACCCAACTTTTTCGGGATTATAGAGGATCTCAGTACCTGTGAAAGTATTATTCATAAAAATGGTGCTTTATTAGTTGCAGTATTTTCTGAACCCATTGCTTATGGTTTATTAAAGCCGCCGGGTCTGTTTAATGCTGACATTACTGCGGGCGAGGGACAGAGTCTGGGTTTGCCCCCGGGTTTTGGGGGGCCTTATCTCGGGGTTCTTGTTTCAAAATCGAAATTTCTTAGAAGTATGCCGGGAAGAATTGTCGGTGAAACTACAGATAAAAATGGTGAACGGGCATTTGTATTAACACTATCTGCACGGGAACAGCATATACGCAGGGAAAAATCAACATCAAATATATGCACAAATGAAGGATTATGCGCACTTGCTGCTGCAATATATCTTTCCTCTTTAGGCAAACAGGGAATACGAAAAATCGCCCGCATAAACTACGATAAATCAGAATATACCAGGAATAAATTAAGTACTATTCCTGGTGTAAAATTAAAGTTTTCCTCCCCTACTTTTAATGAATTTGTAATTGAAACAAAAAAGAATTCTATAGAAACAGTTACAGAATTATCACTGAACAAAAAAATACTTGCAGGTATTCCTATTGGTAGATTTTATAAAAACCTATCAAATTGCCTTTTAATAACGGTGACAGAAATGAATACAAAAGAAGAGATAGAAAATCTTTGTAACGGCTTAAGGGAGCTCAATGAATAAAAAAATAATCTCACTTAAAGGGTTTCAAATATGAACGCAAACAGCAGGCAGGTTTTATGGAAAAAAGAGCCTTATATCTTTGAGCAGGGTTCTTCGGGGAGAGAAGGTATATCTTTACCTGAAGAAGACGAAGATTTCAGCACTCAGAACAACCCTCCACTTCCCTCTCACCTGTTGAGAGAACCTATAAACGATTTTCCTGAAGTAAGCGAAGTTGAGGTTGTTCGCCACTTTACCCGCCTGTCTCAGTGGAATTACGGCGTTGATACGGGATTATATCCTCTGGGTTCGTGCACAATGAAATATAATCCAAAGCTTAATGAAGAGGTGGCAAAGCTTTCCGGTTTTTCTTTTGCACATCCCCATCAACCCGAACCTCTTTCGCAGGGAGCCTTGCATTTAATATACGAACTTGAGAGCTTTTTATCAGAAATAACAGGCATGGATAGGGTAACCCTTCAGCCCGCTGCTGGTGCACATGGTGAATTTGCCGGGATGCTTATGATAAAGGCCTATTTTGCTGACAAAAAGGATGCAAGGATCAAAGTCCTTATACCTGATACTGCGCATGGAACAAACCCTGCCAGCGTAAGTATGTGCGGTTTTAAAGCGGTTCCCGTAAAATCCAACAAAGATGGTATTGTCGACAAAGACACCGTCGCCTCACTTATGGATGAGGATGTGGCTGCAATTATGCTTACAAATCCCAATACGCTGGGCATTTTCGAATTAAATATTACAGATATTGCTGATATAGTGCATAAAAAAGGCGGGTTCGTGTATTGTGATGGTGCCAATCTAAACGCACTTATGGGCATTGTAAAGCTCGGTGATCTTGGAATTGATATAGCCCATATAAACCTGCACAAAACCTTTTCAACTCCTCATGGTGGTGGTGGGCCTGGTTCAGGCCCGGTTGCTATAAAAAATATTCTTTCGGATTATCTGCCTGTGCCAATTATTGAAAAGAGGGAAAAAAGATACTTTTTCAATTACGACCAACCGAAATCAATTGGAAAAGTGAAAAGCTTTTATGGAAATTTTTTAGTTTGTGTCAAGGCGTATGCGTATATTCTCACTATGGGAAACAGTGGATTAAGAGAAGCGAGTAAAACCGCTGTTATAAATGCAAATTATATTCGTACAAAGTTAAAAAACTACTACCATATTCCACATGACGTTATCTGCATGCACGAATACGTTTTTACCGACAAAAATCAGCATGAGTATAATGTCAACACTCTTGATATTGCAAAACGGCTTATTGATTATGGTTTTCACCCGCCTACGATTTATTTTCCGCTTGTCGTAAAACAGGCACTTATGGTTGAGCCAACTGAAACAGAGAGTAAAGAAACCCTCGATAATTTTATAAACGCAATGATTTGTATCGCTGATGAAGCAAAAAATAATCCTGATCTGTTAAAAAATGCCCCGCTCAATGCAAAAATCACCCGTGTTGATGAGGTAACAGCAGCAAGGAATCCGATACTCAAGTGGAAAAGAGATTAGCATGCTAAGGTCGCAACCATAATTGCCTTTATCGTATGAACTCTATTTTCAGCTTCATCAAAAACAATAGATGCTTCTGATTCGAAAACTTCTTCGGTCACTTCCATTCCATCCAAACCGAATTTTTGATAAATATCTTCACCAATAACTGTTTCACGATTATGGAATGACGGCAAACAATGCATAAATTTCACATGGGGATTCCCTGTCATTTGCATAACTTCTTTATTTACCTGATAAGGCTTTAATAATTCAATTCTTTCTTTCCAAACCTCTTCCGGTTCCCCCATTGAAACCCATACATCTGTATAAAGAAAATCACAGTTCTTTACGCCTTTTTCCAAATCATCAGTTACTAATATTTTTGCCCCTGTTTCCCCGGCAATTTGTTGAACTGTGTTTACAAGTTTTGGGTTCGGCTGAACACTTTCAGGTTCTACAGAACGAAAATCCATTCCCATTTTTGAAGCTCCTACTAATAATGAATTCCCCATATTGTTCCTTGCATCACCTAAGTACGCTAACTTCACCCGGTTTAAAGGCTTTTCAGAATGTTCCATCATTGTTAAAAGATCTGCAAGAACCTGAGTTGGATGATATTCTGTTGTAAGACCATTCCACACAGGAACACCCGCGTATTTTCCCAGGTCCTCAACTATTTTCTGTCCAAAACCACGATATTCAATACCATCATACATTCTCCCTAATACCCGTGCAGTATCTTTCATTGATTCTTTTTTCCCAATCTGTGAACCTGTTGGACCAAGATACGTTACTTTTGCTCCCTGATCATAAGCCGCTGTTTCAAAAGCACATCTGGTTCTGGTGGATGTTTTCTCAAAAATTAGGGCAATATTCTTTCCGGTTAATCGTGGCTGCTCAATTCCTGCATATTTTGCCTTTTTCAAATCAGCAGAAAGATCCAGTAAAAATCGAATTTCTATTGATGTAAAATCCAATAGCTTCAAAAAATTTCTTTTTTTTAGATTATAAGCCATCTTTTCTTCCCCATCTTTTTAAATTGAGCCTTTTATAAACAGTTAATGCGGACAAGCCGCATTCTTGATTAAAATAATTTTCTTGCCTGAAAAGCAAGAAAATTGATATTAAGGTACTAAAAAAGATTATGTTTTTCCCCGAAATCGTTTATGATTTCTTCAAAGTTTGGAGATCCAATTTCCTGCAAATCGTAATAAACTCTTGTGTTCGGTTTCTTGATCTTAATAACTCTGCCCAGGTCAATTGGAGTAGCGATCACTATTGAATCACATGCCGTGTTGTTGATGGTAGTTTCAAGATCCCTTAATTGTTGCTTGCCATACCCCATTGCCGGCAATAATGGCCCAACTTCAGGATAAATTTTAAACGTTTCAGAAATCCTCCCAACTGCGTACGGCCTTGGGTCTACTATTTCGGCTGCACCAAATTTTCGGGCAGCAATTACCCCTGCACCAAGTTTCATATCACCATGAGTCAATGTTGGGCCATCCTCAATAGTTAATACTTTTTTCCTTTTGATAACTTCCGGATTATCAACTCTAATTGGAGATGCAGCATCTACAACGATTGCATCGGGATTCACTTTTGCAATACTTTCCCTAACCGTTTGAATACCAGCAGCATCGGCGCTATCTATTTTATTGATAACCACTACGTCGGCAATTCTTAATGTGATCTCACCAGGATAATATGACAATTCATCTCCAGGTCGATGCGGGTCAACAAGAGTTACCATTAAATCCGGTACAAAAAATGGAAAGTCATTGTTTCCACCATCCCAGATCACAACATCACATCCATCATGATCTTCCTCTGCTGCTTTTAAAATAGCTTTATAGTCAACACCCGCATAAATTACGTTCCCGCGTGCTATGTGCGGTTCATACTCTTCCATTTCTTCAATGGTACATTTATACTTTTTAAAATCCTCAAGCGAGGCATAACGCTGTACTGCATATCCTGCAAGCTCGCCATAGGGCATGGGGTGACGCACAGCAACAACTTTCAAGCCTTTTTTCATCAACAATTCGACAATTCTTCTTGAAGTCTGGCTTTTACCAGCTCCAGTTCTCACGGCACCAACAGCTATTACAGGTTTGGTACTTTTTATCATGGTATCTTTCGTGCCCAGCAGCCTGAAGTTTGCACCGGCAGCAGCAACTATTGCTCCCAGGCCCATTACATGCTGGTAAGAAACATCGCTGTAAGAAAATACGCAGTCATCGACTTTTAAATCTTTAATTAATTTCGGTAATTCCTCTTCCGCATAAACAGGAATACCTTCAGGATATAAATCACCTGCCAATTCTGCAGGGTATTTTCTTCCATAAATATCGGGTATTTGTGCTGCAGTAAAGGCAACTACGCTATAATCCTCATTATCTTTGAAATATGTGTTAAAATTGTGAAAATCTCTTCCTGCTGCACCGATAATAATAACATTCTTCCTGGCCATAGTTTTCTCCTTAATATTATACAAATTGTCTTTTTCATTACAAAGGTTGTCCAGCCGTGACAGCCTTTGAAGTTTCTATAAATTGTACGATGTTTTTCTTTAAAATCCTTCCACTACAGCATGTTCAAGCGGCGGAATCATAACCTCGTCAGTAACCCCGACAATGATGTGCTTCAGCGGATCCCATTCATTCCATGATTTCACAACTATTTTTTCACGCTGTTTTTCCATCTTCTATTCTTACTATCCTGGTAAGCGGTGCCTTTACATATTGTTGCAGCTCACCTTCGCCAGGAACCAGAGTCAAAACCCCGTGATCCTCGGGCTCGATATCTAATATCTTTATTGCCA
>JAUVYC010000291.1 GCA_030603285.1 Spirochaetota bacterium | reverse complement strand
CTGTTTTTGGCAAACCCGTCTATGATGAAAGTCAAGCAATTTTTTTAATATCAGCCTCAGATTCTTTCCTTTTCAAAAAAGATCGATACTCAGACATCTTCCTTGCATGATTCTTTTTATCCATCCATCTATAATATTCATACTTCTTTAACATTTGATAAATATAAGTGAATGTTTTTCTTGCAATTGCAACTCTTGCTTTTCCTGCTCCTTTCCATCCTTTTTTACTTTTATAAAAATTCTGTAAATATTCACTTGAGTTATATATATGCATTAATCCTTGAAGAAGCAGCCCAATTGATAATTTCCTTGAACATTTGTTTACACAACCTATTTTTTCTGATTTATTTGAAGCATCAACTTTGGGAACACGGTGGCTGTAAACACCCACTTATAAATAAGAACATAATTTCTTAGAGCCATTGAATCGGTTTATATCAGCAATATCATGCGGGATTTAAGTTTCATCTGGATTGAAAATAAAGAATACGAAAAAGCAGAAGGGTTATTATGGGAATCATTACTTTTAAAGCCGGAAAATGCAAACGCAATAAATGAACTGAATTATATTTATCAATCGCAAAATATCGACAAATGCATCAGGGTTTATGAATCATCATCGGAGATGGAGAAAAAGCACTTTTCTGAATATGATAGGAGAGTGAAACCCTCAGAAATTATAGAGAAATGGGAAAATTATGAAAACAAAAAAATGGCTTTTGCCACATTACTTGAGACTGTTAATCTTCATGAACAAAATGATGACAAGTTTACGATTAGATATAAAGTAATAGAATGTGATTTTGAATGGTTGGAAATCTATGATGAAAGTAAAAAACCTATTCATGTAAAACCGAACAAAGAAAACGTAATTGTATTTTTTCACACCTTTAGCAATAAACGAGATCCGGAAGCCATAATGAGTGAGAACGAGGATTTTCTCTTTGTCATATATGGCCGCCCAATCCAAAAGCATGAAAACAATATACTTTTTGAGATTGATTATATTCGAACGATACCAATGCACTTTGTAATGGTGACGGATGAAGATGATTCTTAATACGGCATTTCTTCGGTAGTTCTCTCCAGCGTAGTGCTTAAGCGCTTCGATATCACCACGACCTATACGACGGCCAGGCGTTTCTCACCACCTCCATTATAAAAAAGGCTATCAATATTTTTACTACTGCATACTCAGTTTTTTTATGTTGCCTGAAAAAGTAAAAAGAGAAACTTTTTATATGAAAGCGTGTATTGAAGGGGGAAACCTGTGTATGTCGCTTCTGTGGAACATCCAGAACGTCTTATTTTAGAAGGGTTATATGTAATGTTAGACCCGACAAAGAATATTAACTGGGTAAGCAGCCTCTCAAATGAAGAAATCAGATATGCATAATTTCTTACAGGTTTGGATTAATCCTTTGACCACACTATAATCATATTTGTGACGAGAGGGATTATGCTTCAACCTATGTGCAGCTTGGTCTATTATGTTCAGGCTATGGAATCGGCTATCACCTTTAATAAATCAAATGAGGATAGAAAGCTGGTTCTATTCCTGCCGCGATCACCGGATGCAACGCTACTACAATAAGGGTGGTGTCTCCGTCATTAGCAGATATCTCTTGTCATACCGGATTCTCATGAATTTTTTTGTTGCAAATGGGTGTATCTGAAATACAATAGTTTACAGCAGCAAGAACAATTTCTCATTGGGTAAATACATAACAAAAAAGAGGAGGCTTAATGATGAAGAAGTTTTTAAAATTCGGTATTATCGTTATTGCCCTGTTTTTCATGCTTTTCTGTATTGGTTTTGCAGAGGGGCAGAAAGATGAAGAGGAGGAGGAGGAATTTATCTTTGCATATGTAATTCCGCTTGCGCAGTTGTGGTATGCCTATCTCGGTGATGCTTTTGAGTTTGCTGCTGATAACTATGGAGTAAAGACTTACCGTGCAATATCTGAATACAATCAGAACAAGGAAATAGCAGCCATTGAAGACTTTATAATTAAAGAACCCGATATAATCGGTCTGGGTTCAGTTAGCGCTGATAGTGCCCAGCTTGCTGCCCAGAAGTGCAATGAAGCGGGGATTCCTCTGGTTATTGAGAACAGCTCTCTGGCACCCGGACCCGGCAAAGTGGTGGCAGATCTTGAGTTTGACTGGTACGGGCTGGGAACAATGATGGCAGATGTTACAGCTGAAAACTGGCCCGGCTCAAAGGTATTTGTAGTGACAGGTGTCATCGGTACAGGACAGATAGATATGTTATTGGAGACATTTCAGGAGAGATCAAAGGATAGAGGGCTTACCATAGTCGGGATTCAGAACGGTGAGTATAAACAGGAAATGGCGTACAATATTGCGCAGGACCTTATTCAGTCCGGAAGAGATTTCGAGGTAATCTGGGGGAACTGCAATGCAATGGGGCAGGGGATAATACAGGCAGTAAAAGAGGCAGGCCTCCTGGATGAGAAAGTCATTCTGACGACAAACGGTGCGCCGGAGTGTCTGGCCAGCGTGGAGAAAGGTGAACTTGAGGGTACCATAAACTATTCTCCGGGATTCCATGGTCTGCTCTATTTTCTAGCAATGTTTAATTATATAATAGAATGGGAAGTGCCTGAATTGATGTATCTGCCGATGAAATTCATTACAAGAGAAAATCTCGATGAGGCAATGCACTGGGATGCCGCAAACGGTGATGCGCTAGCATGGGCGGAAGTATATTTCAGAAATCAGATACGCTAGTCTAAGCATTATCATAAATTAAATCTTTTCATAATATCGGGCATGGGTTTCCGGTTCATGCCCGGTATTTAGCATCCATATTTAGAATCCGGCAGTTAGAGTGATATATGGGTGAGGACAATATCGGTAAAAATAATAAAATACTGGAAATAACGGATTTATATAAGAGTTTCTCGGGGGTGCAGGCGTAATTATTCAATACCTTGTGGTCATTGCGAGGAGCCGAAGGCGACGAAGCAATCTAACTATTTGGGATTGCTTCGCTTCGCTCGCAATGACAATATTTGTGATATGTAAAACCACAGGATATTGATTAA
>JAUVYC010000065.1 GCA_030603285.1 Spirochaetota bacterium | reverse complement strand
AATACTTGATCCCTTCTCTCAGGTTCGCTGCTATCTGTTCTGCCTGTTTTTCGCTTTCTAATTGTATCTGTTTTGCCATTTCCTCCCTAATTTTATCAATATACCTTTTTGCTTCTTCAGTGCGGTAATTCATCGCAATTGCATTTTCAAATTGATCAATTGCCCCCTCATACTGTTTCCTCTTATAGAGGCTTACTCCGTTATCAAAATAGCTTTTTGCCAGTGCCAGCAGCCTCTCTCTCTCCCTTAGTTTAAACTCGATCTTTGATAGATATATTGGCGCATCCTCATCATAAGGATCGAGATCCAGAATCTCATTCCATGCTGTTTTTGATTCTAAATAATTATCCTTTTCAAAGAGCTGAATAGCTTTTTCTTTTATCTCCATAATTTTTATGGCTAATTTTACTTCTTCAATTCTTTTCAATACTAATTTTCCATCAGGATTAAATTTCGGTGCGAAATAATACATACGAAGAGCATCATCATATTTCCCTATTTCAAAGAGTTCGTCTCCTCTTTTAATAATTTTATCGTACCTTTCTTTGTTTGTTATCTGCTCTATCATATTAAACCCGCTTACAAGAAGCATGTATATGTCCAGTGTTTCAGGATTACTGTTGTCTTTTACATATAAAAAAGTCTTAAATGCTTTATCAACTTTTCCCGCATCAAGCAGCTCAAATCCTTCATTCAGTTTTTCAGTCAATTCTTCGATCCTTACCAGTGCATCCCCGATTAACATCTTCACTTCTTTATTCCAGGGATCCATTTTGAGGGCCTCTGTCCACTTTTCAACTGCGCCATAATAATCTTTGTTGTTAAACAACTCTGTCCCTTCCTCAATGTACTGGTCAGCCTTTTTAATAATATCCTTGTCCCGTGCAAGAGAAGGCAAAGATGAGTAGAACATGAATATAAAAACACTGAAAACCAATATTCGCAAATAAAATATTCTCATAATATTACTTGATATTTCTTGTACTATTTATCCGGCCCAGGAAAATAAGCTGGTACCATTAAATAAAATATACCTGAAATTAACCGGCATTTATCTACAGGCACTAAGGCAAATTAGCTATTTATAATATAATATTTTACCCTAATTTCTTTTATCGACAAGATTTGGCTTTGTTTAATTGAATAAAAAAAACTGATAATTTTTTAAAAAAATGAAAAAATTATCACTATCATTAAGAATATAGTATTTTACATCAATCCTATAAACCAAAATACACTCGAAAAGGCATAAAGTATGACGTACAAACTTCTCACGCTTGACCTTGACGGTACTCTTATAGATGATTCTGATAGTATAAGCAGAAATAACTTTCATATAAAAAGAAGGCAAGTATGGAAGGCGTTAAATTTCTTTCAGAAATGCCAGATAGAATTTTTCCAATACTTCGATTTTCTTTTTCGCATACTGAGTAAGTGGGCTGTCAGGATAGGATTTTAAAAAATTTTCATACAAATAAAGGGTTTTTTTTAACCGTATTTTATCTTCTTCCATTTTAATATTCAAGGTTGAAAAATAATGTCCTATAAACTTATGTAAATTACAAGCAGCATCATGAAAAATATCAACTGCAGAAGCCCTTCTTTCAATTCCGATTGGATAGCTTTTTACTGCGTCGAGAATAAAAGATTTTAAAAACTCATATATGTACACTGATTTTTTTCTATATCGTTTAGATCTGTTAGATTTTCCAAGTGTACGTATCCTTTTCATGTAATTCTTGAATCTGTTAATATACTCATCAAAATCCTTTTCTATATATGGACGTTTAATTATTAAGATATTATGATAATTCTTTTCATAAAAATAGGAAATGAGTTGATGGGCGTATTCAGTAATTACATCATAGGTCTTTTTATCTTCAATCTCATGCTTCCTTGCAATGATGACCTTTTCCCAAAACTTTTGTAATGCCTCACTTTCCTTTTTCTGTTTCGCCTTTTCCTTTTCCCTTTCTATCTCATACTGCTCCATCCATGCCTTTAATATCTGGTCATGAATTTTATGCGCTGTACACATTTTTATAAAATCCGTTTTGTACCGTACATTTCCCTGGTTTTCTCTTATCGTTTTGTACGCTTCATTTATTTTCATCATCATTTCCTGGGAATATGAATCATTTTCAGGGTTTGAATCAGGATGATATTTTTTCGCAAGCGTTCTATACGCCTTTGTGACTTCAGTTAAAGAGGAATCTGCCGGGATACCCAGCAGCCTGTATGCTTCAAATAGATTCTTCATGAGTACAGTCATTCTTTCAGCCTTATACTTCTACCCCAATTTCATCCTGGAGAGGCAGCCCGTGTGCCTGTCCCAGGCACAAATAGCTGCTCTTGTAGGTGCAGGTTTCAAACCTGCCTGCAATGTATACAGCCGGGTATTTTACATAAAACAAAACCCATATAAATTGGCTATTTTCAAAACAAATACGAAAAATATTTAAAGTGCGGCATACTTAAACAGGTCTCCAAAACAGAAGAAGAGCTCACCGCTTAAAAGTTTTTCACTTTTTGAAAAAGAAGATTTTTTCTTGAGATAGTCATTTTTAACAGTGCCGTACTCATCTTTATGAATCGAAGGAGTAATAAGATTCATTCTTAACGCAGTTACCCCTCTTGATGTATAATTCAGTATGAATACTGTTCCGTCATTTAACACATCAGCAACAATCCCAACATGAGATATCTCATCCCTGCTCTCATCTATTGTGCCCTTAAAAAAGACCAGGTCTGCCCTGTTAGGAACACCAGAATTATAGGTAAGGTGATTTTTGTTTAAACTATGGTAAAGTGCCAGTGATATTTTATCTGTGGGTGGATTCTGCAATAAAACCACATGATACCCGAGAGAATGATATGCTCCTAAAATATATCCTGAGCAGTCATTTCTGAACCATCCGTTTACCTGCGATAAATCCTTCTGGCCCAGAAGACTTTGGGCATATTGGACGATTTCTAATCTTTTAGATTCCTCAGTACCTGTTGATTCCTGCATTTTTACCGGCGCTGTTACACAAGAAGTAAACAAAACAATAAAAAATACCGGTACCATGAAAAATGTAAATTTCATAGAAATCACCATATATCTTAAATTGTAAATGATTAATCCATCTTTATCAATTTTCTATTGATGAAAAAAGAGGGAAAGAAAACGATATGGCAAACGGCTTAAGCAGCAGTAAAAGACCACCTGCAAAGCAGGTGGTGGTTTCCAAGCCAAAAGGCTTTTAAAGGCATAGCCTTTGAATTAATCTTTTTAGGAATATTATAGACCACCTCCAAAGAAGGTGGCTTCCTTTTGGCCGTGACAGGTATCCCAGCTACATATCGCTTTCATCCCCTATTAAAAATAATACAGAGTGGCTTGAAAAAGTCAAGGTAGAAAAAACAGAAAAAGAAGTACTGATGTAAGATTGTTTGAAAAAAATCTAGTTTCATAGTTTTTATCCTTGACTAAGATAAAACAATCTATCAATTATTTGATTGATGGGACCATTGGATGGGGGAAGAAATAAAAGTAAAATTTAGATACTATTCTTCGGGTTGTTTTATAAGTCTTGAACGAGCAAGAGCTGCAAAATAACCTATGAGTCCACCGCCAATGACTTTAATAACATCTTTTAAAAATGTAAATAATTTTTCAACAACGATTGTATTCTCTTTACCAAAGAAAAATATTATACCACCGATAATACCAAAAATAATAATACAAATATAAAAATATATAGTACAATTCTATTTCTGAGCTTGAATATATTATCAAACCATTTATCTTTAATTTCAAGATCATGTTTTGAAATCTCAAATGCCTGTTCACTGGATTTTGCTGACATTTAAAGTTCTTTAGAAATATTATTTTCTCTTAATTTATCTACTTCAATTCTTTTTTCTTCTACAGTAAAAAATTTTTGAAGAGCTTTACCATTTACTTCGATTGGAGATTTTGATTTATTGTTCGGCATATATTAATCCCTGTATTTTGGCTTTATTTTGTTCTAATCTTTCAAATGCTTTTGCCATCGGGTTAGATTCATCAAGTTTTATAGTATGAAATTCTTTTCGTGTTCTTGCGGTAGTGATTTCTCCCTTTTTAATTCTGTTAGCAACGAAAGCTTTACGTGATACTAAATAAGAAAATCTATAATAATATGGATGTAAACGTTCTTTACTTTGATTTAATAATTTAATTATTTCTTCAGGGGTAACTATTTTTTCTTGGATCATTGTTTGAAAATCCTCCTTATTTTTAGTGGGAATGTATTTGAGCGTACAAAATTATAATCTGATTTGTATTATCTTGTCAATAATATATTATAACACATTTATTATCGGAAAGTGTTATAAAATGCCAAAATACAAAGTTATTCAGAACTTGTTAATTACCTCACGCTTAATAAAAAACCCCAGTTTCCCCAGGAAATAAAAGAGATTAGACAAATTGCGGGTTATGTAAAATCAAATATCAAGCACCCAACCTACCTCTCATCACATCCACATTCTCTTTATTAATTTCAATAATAAAATAATTACAATAATTTCATAAAGCACTAATTATTCACCATTGAATTAACAACTATTTTTTTCTATCCAGGTTTTCAAAATCACTTAAAACATTTTCCCATGATTTAATTTTCTATCCGTAATTGAACCGTTTGCTGTATCTTTCAAACCATTTTTGTTTAAAAAAAGCATTAACTTTAGGTTCAGTTAAGGCGACAACTATCTTGACAAACACCTAAATGCAATCAAAAAACATTAGAGTATGTCGATGAAAGTCCGGCCTGATCGATGTCCTCATGTTCTCGGGCAAAATCCTGAAGTTTTTGGGCATACCGGATGGCAAGAAACCGGGCCCCACTCCCTGATAGACCCGGTGATAACACACATGATTAGCCAAAGTCAAGTTCAGCCTCAATCGGATAACTTCAATAGTCAATCAATTCCTCAAGTGCAGTTTGGTATTGACTTTTTGGCTTTTAGTACCTATAATAGGGCTGTAATATAAGTACCAATAAGCGCACCAGATTGGAGGTAGTATGATACAGACAAAATTCAATGTTGATGAAAGTCAAGCCCATTTTTTGAGTAATTACAAAGCTTATGGGTTCAAGGACAAAAGCTCTATGCTTCGAACGGCAATAGAGCACTTTAAAAAGGAAGTGGAACTTGAGAATCTGAGAAAGTCTGCTGACCTATATTGTAAAATCTATTTTGAAGATAACGAATTAAAAGAATTAACTGATTCAGCAGTAAGCGGATGGCCGGAATGAAAACTCTTAGGAGGGGAATGATTATTGATGTCAATCTTGATCCGGCACTGGGTTCAGAAACAGGAAAAATCAGACCATGCATAATAGTCACCAACGATGTTTATAATAAGATTGTTCCGGTTATCCAGGTTGTTCCAATTACTGCATGGAGCGCTGCTAAAGCCCGAATAGCGAGTAATGTGGAAATCCATCCTTCCCAGGGAAATGGCCTTATTAAAAAATCCGTAGCCGATTGTCTGCAAACACGTCCTATCGATCATCGTAAAAGAATGGTCCAAATCAGGGGGGAATTATCATACGCTAAATTGGAAGAAATAGATCGATCCTTAAGAATAGTATTTGAACTTAATTGACAGCTTCACTTCGGGGGATTGAAAAAAAAGTATATATAACCTGATGTGGACAAGCCACATTCAAGATTATAAAGATTTTCTTGCCTAAAAAACAAGAAAATCAGTATTAAGGTACTAAAATATAGCGTAAAAACAGGGAAAAGTAAGAATTAATCATAGAAATGGAGAGAAAATTGATCCGTTTCAATCTACAACTGCGACTTCATAACCTAGTTCCTGTAAAGCAGAAGCTGCATTATGAGCATCTCTTTTTTCAGAAAATCCCAAACGTAAAATTCCCTCTCCCTCCCTGATTTTTACGATCTCTATATCCTTTATATTAATATCATTGTAATATATGATATTTGTAATTTTTGCAAGTTCACCTGACCTATCTATTACTTTGACACGCACATCAGAAAGGGGTTTTAAAAACCCTTTGCTGTATCTTGGGATAGTCTTTCTCTCTTTCTGTGCCCTTTCAAATACCTTCTTAATGTATTCATCATTATTGAGATTCTCAGAAAGAAGCGAGAGCTCTTTCTTAAAGTCATCGAGTGCTGCTGAGATCTGCTCGATATTTGTTTTAATAATATCTTCCCAGATGTCATAGCTAGAAGAGGCTATTCTTGTCATATCCCTGAATCCGCCTGCAGCAAGATTTCGATACAGGTCATTATCCTTATACGCAAGATGGTTTGTCAGTAAAACCGCAAGCAATTGCGGGAGGTGGCTTATATTTGCCGCAATCCTGTCGTGAAGTTCAGGATCAAGGATCATTACATTCGCACCAAGAAGGGCAATTAGCGAGGATAATTTCTTTGTTACCTTTTTTGGGGTATTCGAAAGGGGGGTCAAAACATATACGGCATCATAAAAAAGGTATGGATCGGCATTTTCTATGCCTCTTTTTTCACTTCCAGCCATCGGGTGCCCCCCGATAAAATATATTCCTTTCTGAATATTTTTTTCTGCTTTGTTACAGATAAACAATTTGGTGCTTCCTACATCGCTGATTATTGTATTTCTTTCTACGTGCCGGAACACAGGGGATAATCTTTCACCAATATCCATGAGGGGTGTGCATATAAACACAAAATCACTATTCTTAACTGCATCTTCAATCTGAGAATAGTCAAAACCATTGTCAATAATATTCATGTCCGCGGCCTTGTTAATAGCTCTCCTGCTGCCTACACCCTTTACCGCTATCTTTTTCTTTTTCAATGCATAGCAGAGAGAACCACCTATTAAACCGATACCGATTACCGTTACTTTTGTCTGCTCATCCATATTTTTTCATCCTTATTCAGTAATTTGCATATTTCAAATGTATTACCCGATTAACCGAAGCTTCTTCCCACAGCCTGTCCAATAATTCTGATTTCCTTCATCATTTCTTCAAACTGGTATGGATAAAGCGATTGCGGCCCGTCAGATATCGCATGTTCGGGATCATGATGAACCTCAACGATAATCCCGTCAGCACCAGCAGCAATACTTGCACGTGCCATGGGTATAACCTTATCCCTTATCCCTGTGCCATGGGATGGGTCAGTAAAGACCGGAAGATGGCTCAATTTTTTTACTACTGGCACAGCGCTGATATCAAGGGTATTCCGGGTATAATTTTCAAAGGTCCTTATCCCCCTTTCACAGAGAATGACATCCTCGTTTCCGCCTTTCAGTATGTACTCACTTGCCATAAGCCATTCTTCAATAGTTGCAGACATACCCCTTTTGAGGAGTACAGGTTTTCTCACTTTACCAAGCTCTCCAATAAGCATGTAGTTATGCATATTCCGGGCTCCGACCTGCAGAATATCAGTATATTTACAGACCAGAGGAATATGGCTTACATCAATAACCTCTGTTACGACAAAAAGACCATGATTATCAGCAGCCTCTCTCAAATATCTTAATCCTGTTTCTCCTAAGCCCTGGAAGCTGTATGGCGATGTCCTGGGTTTAAAGGCGCCTCCTCTCAGAATCTTTGCACCTGATTCCTTAACAGCCTTTGCAATAATTTCTACCTGCTCCTTACTTTCAACAGAACACGGCCCTGCAGCCACTATAACTTCCTTTCCTCCGATTTCAACCCCGTTCAGTTTTATTATGGTACTCTCCTGCTTAAAGGACCGTGAAGCGAGTTTGTACGGTTCAGAGATCCGTACAACCTCATAAACACCCTCTAATACCTCAAGCTGCCTTGTATCAATGCCTGTTTTATCACCAATAGCACCAATAATTGTATGTTTTACACCATCAGATCTATGGATTTCAAATCCCATGTCCTTTAAATGCCGGATTACGTCCTGAATCATATCCTCTGATGCTCCTTGATTCATTACAACGACCATGCGTCCCCCCTTTTAATAAAAAAAGCTGCAGGAATCTGCAGCTTTTTTAGCTTCTTTTCCTGCAGATTATAGAATCAATTTACAGTGATAATAGTATGCATAATGTATATTCACTATCTGGTCCATTATGAATAAAAACATTCCTTTACCTTTGTTTCTCAGGAACTTGTAGCGGTTTTCTCATTTCCAATTGGATTCTATGTTTAATACTGTAATGTATTGCTATTTGAATAATTAACTTTTCTGACACACAATTTGTGAGAAAACCGCACTATGTATTATTATATGATTCATTATTATTGTCAAGCTTTACCATGTGATATTACTGGATAAAGTAATCTTTTTATTCAACACAATGTATATCTGTTATTATTAGTTATATTAACAAAACTTATATAAAATATTGACTTTTTCAATCAACAGCAGGAATACTATGTGGCGACGTCAGACTTATTATACCGGGATGATACTTCTTTTAAAGCAGTATTAAGAAATGAAAAGGTACCGGCAAAACCCGGAATGATAAAAAGGGTAACAATAGAAAGAATACACATCAGAAAAAGAAAAAAAAGGGCATCTATAGTAAAATCAAAATTATCAAAGGATACAAAGAGAGATTTTTTCATAATTTCCCATACAGACTCGCCTTTACTCATAACAAATAGAGGAAAAACCCATAAAAGAATGAAAATAAAAAATATAAGCATCCAGAAATTGATTGCTGCAATAAATACTGAAATATCTGCACTCATGATAAAAATGTAGAAATAAATATTTGCGCCCACTGCCCCTGTAATGATTGAAAAAAAGAGAGAAATAATAACTGAACGTGCAAAGTTCTTTTTTATTGATTTGAAGAGATAAGAGAAACCCTTTGTCTCATGAAAAACCACCCTCTGGGTATAGTCGCTGATACCCCCTAAAGAACCGGACATAAGTAAAAAGCTGAGAACCATAAGAGTTAAATATATAACAACCAGACCTTTATCAGTCGGAGTCACGAAATTATAAAACAGAACCTCAATGCTTCCTTCTCTTACATTCTCAACCCTGAAAGTAATAATTTTTTCACCTGTCTTACTTTCAAGCGATACCTGCTGATCAGGATAGTATATTTCACCAAAAGCGAGAGCATTTTCCCGAAGTATATTCAAAGAATTTTCATCAAGCTCACTTAAAAAGATATGTTTTCGTACTGGGTTAAATGCTTTTCTATCAAAAATATAGACATCATTTACCAGGCCCTCTGCATCTGTCTTTTTTGAAATAATCACTACTGCCAGCTTTTTATATTCCGGATTCACATAGAGAACTGAGACATTAATAGAATCTAAATACCTGATAACCAGTGGGACTAATTGTATGAGGGTATATAAAAAGACAAGAATTGGAATAAGAAAAATAAGGTTTATAAATACCAACCTCTTCATATTACTGATAGAAATAAATAGAAACTTTAAAAGTGTGCCCTTTGTCATTTTAAAATATCATTTCGTGCATGTTGGATTTTTTCACTGCCAAAAGGAAGCCGCCTCCTTTGCAGGTGGTCTTTTCCCGCATGTCTGCAAATAACATATAGTTTTACTTATGGTTTTATGTAATATTAATATATTTTAAAATTCAGTTAATAGAATAACATTTTTTGTCAGGTTGTAAAATTATTTACTATTACTTTTATGCACCAATTTTACAATCTTATCAATTTGTTTAAGTGCTGCATCTCTCCCAAGTTTATACACAGCATCAAATTTATCAAAGTCCAGGGGCCGTATCCCATCAACCGCCGGTTCTATGATGAAATCTGGCAGGGTTTTTCTGTATATTTCACACTGTTTTTTATGCTTCTCGACAAGAAAAAGAATCCTGGGTAGTAAATGAATAAGAGTAATATTTTCCGGTTTTTTAACCGGTTTATACCTCCGTGACGGAATGAACTTCAATACTACATTTAAAAAAAAATTTAAATATTTCTTTTTATATATAATCCCGAAAATGGATACGTCTGAAAATATTATTAAATCAGCCCCATGCTCTGCAGCAATATTGAGCAGCATACTATTTAAAATACCGCCATCGATATACAGATGGCCTTTATAAAGCAGCGGATCAAAAAGTCCGGGAAAAGAAGCGGATGCCCTCATTGCCATACATAATGGCCCATCTTTAAAAACAACCATCTCCCCTTTAGTTATATCCGCTGCAAGTATAAAAACCGGGATCTTGAGGTTTTCTATATTAATATCATCCAGGTCATGACGAAAAATTTCCTCTAGTTTATCACCGATTAAATATCCATGCCGTGTCTTTTTATGATCTTTACCAGTCCACAGCTGAAAACCCTTTACTTTATCAATCAAGGATGCGGAAGAATACCCGTAAGCATAATATCCTGCGACAATACTGCCGAAACTTGCTCCTACAACTAAATCAATAGGTATCCTGTATTCTTCAAGCACATGTAAAACACCTAAATGAGCAAAACCTCGTGCTCCTCCTCCACTCATAACAAGCGCAACATTAATTTTCTTTTTCCCTTCTCTATATTTATGGTTTGCCATACTATTCTTACCAGTAACTAATTATATCATAATTTTCTATTTTGAGAACAATCTTTCCCTTGATATTTAATTTCTTACACTATCCGGGATCATAAACTTTTCTGTTTTACTTGACAGCTTCCCAGGTTTTGAGATAATTATTCTGGGGATAAACAGTAACGGAGGAAACAGATGAAAATAAGCAGCGTTGAAGAAATGCAGACTATGGATAAAAACGCCATAGAAAAGTTCAGCATCTCCGAAGAACTTCTCATGGAGAATGCAGGTCTTGCTGCATACTTTGTTATATTAAAAGAGTTTGGTATAAGAAATAAACAATTTGACGTGTTCTGTGGAACCGGTAATAATGGAGGAGATGGATTTGTCGCTGCTAGGAAAATTCACTCAATGGGAGGAAAAGTAAGGGTGTTCATTCCTGGTGATTCATGCAGATTCAAAGGAGCAGCAAAAAAGAACTTTGAAATTATATCAAGATTACCAATAAAGATTAAACACATTGAATCTGTTGAATCCTTAAAAGAAGATATTTTGTGCTGTGATGCTATAATCGATGCTTTGTTTGGTACAGGGCTGATAAGGAATATCGAAGGTGTCTACAGAGATGTAATTCAACTGATAAACGGCAGCGGAAAAAGGGTATTCAGCATAGAC
>JAUVYC010000112.1 GCA_030603285.1 Spirochaetota bacterium | reverse complement strand
TGCTGGCTCATATCACACATCCATCTTGATGAGGCGTTTGACGTGAAGAATGAGCTTTCAAATGGAAGCGCAGAAAACTGTTTTATCATTACATCGGACCCTCTCATTCTTTCCCAGAAAAAAGAAAACATCTTTGCCGAGGTCAACGTTCTAAAAAAAAACTACAGGGAGGACTATTGCTATGCGAAGAAGAACGGTATAAAACCGGTTTTAATTTACCCTGTCTACTTTTTAAAAAAACAGGACTGTCATATCCACATCCTTCTGAGGGCTATTGATCAGAATAAAAAGATCTCCTCTCTTCTCCCCAAAGAGATTCAGAATAATGATTCTTACCTGCGGGATGAAAAGGAAATCTGCTGCGAATATTCCTTTATGAAAGATGCTCTGCACAACACCGTGGCCATTGCTGAAAAAAGCACTTTCCGGTTTACGGTGGGAAAGGCTATTCTCCCAAAGTACGGGAAGAACAGCTTCGAAAAGCTGAAATCCCTCTGTCTTAACAATCTGAAAAAGAGGTACAAAAGTATCACTCCGCCTCTTTTGGGGAGGCTGGGAAAAGAACTGAAGATAATTCAGGAAAAGGAGTTCGCCGATTACTTTCTTGTTGTCCATGACATTGTGAAGCGCTCCCCCTATACCTGCGGCCGCGGTTCTGCTGCTGCATCCCTGGTATCCTATCTCCTCTTTATTACCCATGTAGACCCGATCAGGCACAACCTCTTTTTTGAGCGGTTCATGAATGAAGCACGAGCCGATCCGCCTGATATTGATGTTGATTTCCCCTGGGATTCCCGGGATGAAATTCTTGATTATATTTTTAAAAAATACTCGACGAACAACTCTGCGATGGTATCGAACCACGTTACCTTTTCTGTCCGGTCTTCTGTACGCGAGGTCGCCAAAGTCTATGGCGTGCCTGAGAATGAGATAGGCAGGATCACGAAAAATATCAAATACTACTATAACCGGGACACCGATGACTTTGAAAACTATTCCATAAATAAAAACCTTCCGGCTTCCATGATGAGAATCATTCACGATGCTGTGAATATCAACGGCAGGCCCCGATACCTGTCTGTTTACTGCCAAAAGGAAGTCACCTCCTTTGGAGGTGGTGTATAATATTTCTAAAAAGATTAATTCAAAGGTTATGCCTTTAAAAGGCTTTTGGTTTGGGAAAAGTCACCTGCTTTGCAGGTGGCTTTTACTTTGCTATTTAATCGCTGCAGTTACGAGGAGTTTGTCGTATTACGACAAAAAGGTTTTTACAAGCAATCCAACTATCCCTATCAATATTGGAATGTTAAATAAAAATACAATCTGGGTTAATAGCTTTATTCTTTTATCAGTAAAATCCCGTAAATCCTCAAAACGTCTATCCATTGACTCAAATCTTTTATCGACTAATTCAAATCTTTTTTCCATTAACTTTTTCAGGACTATCAACTCTTCCTCTATCCGCATTGTACGCTCAATAATTGAAAATTTTTCTATTCTTTTCTCTCTATCAATGACTAGTTTCTCAAAATTGTCCTCTAACTCTTTACTGATATATTCCTTTATAATTTGTTTCACCCTTTCTTCTGTAAGTGCATCATCCATTACCAATCCCTAATGTGGACAAGCCACGTTCATGATTTAAAAGATATTTTCTTGCAAACTAAAGTTTGTGCCTATTGGGCAAAAAAATCAGTATTAAAGTACTAATTAAATATTTTATCACTGAAAAGGAGCAAAGTCAAATTAAAAAGAGTATAGGAAATTAATAATCTTCTCCACTACTTACTCTCTCCATATATTTTTTATAAAGGAAACTCGTAGTTTTTCCAACCTTTCCCCCGGCAACGGTACTTCCATATATTTGCGTCACCCCCAGGATGTCAAAGGTAGTTCCTTTTAAAAATACTCCGTCTGTCATACGCAGATCATCAATACTTTATTTATCTTCTTTAACCACGGACCTGGTTTTTTATCTGCTTTCTGATCCTGTTCTGTGATAAGGATGGAATTATCTACCGCCAAAAGGAAGCCACCTCCTTTGGAGGTGGTCTATAATATTCCGAAAAAGATTAATTCAAAGGCTATGCCTTTAAAAGCCTTTTGGCTTGGAAACCACCACCTGCTTTGCAGGTGGTCTTTTACTTTTGCAATTGATGTAAAGTCTGAATCATTATGAAGCATCATTAATTCATTTTCCATAGCTGTCCGGGCAATTAAAACGTCTATTGTACTTCTTATAGTATATCCGGCTTTTCTGCAGGCAAAGTAAAGGAGTGCAGCGTCTTCATAGGATTTATTTCCCTTATTAATATATTCTGATTGACAAATATTTTATACGTATTATAATAATAATATATACGTATCATGAGATTTTTATGAATAAAAAATTAACTTTAAGCATTGATGAAAAGCTCATCAAGTTTGTGCATGAGATAGCAAAAAAATCAAATCAGTCTATCTCAAAGATTGTTTCGCTTTACCTGGAAACTCTAAAAAACAAACATTCGGATGATTTAAATTTGTCACCAAAGTTAAAATCCCTATATGGTATGTTTGAGAATTCCCCTTTGCCTGATAAATCAAAAATGAGAGAAATGTTTCATGATAAAAGCAACAATTGATTTAAACGTTATTATTGATTTTTTAAATAAAAGAGCATTTCATACTGAAGCTGCTGAGATACTGCAACTGAGCCTGTATAAAAAAATAAGAAGTTACGTCTGTGCCCATGAAATTACAGCATTATCCTATTTTTTAAGCAAGCAGTTTCAAAACAGATTTAAAACAAAAAATATAATAAAAGAGCTTCTGGATTTTATTTCGGTTATTGAAATTAATAAATCGATCTTATTAGAATCTTTAAACTCCCAAATTACCGATTTTGAGGATGCTGTAATTGAAGCAAGTTCAAAACTGTATAAAGTAAAATATATTATAACAGGTAATATAACTGATTTTAAAAAAAGCACAGTTCAAACAATCACACCATTAGAATTTTTAGCCTTATATCATAAAAGCCAACTCTAATTTAAAGGAGTATTAAATCATGTGCGGCAGGTTTATACAGAAATCAGAAAGAAAAATTATCACAGAAGAGTTTTATGTACAGGATTTTTTTAACGAGGTCATAATCAGCTATAATGTTGCCCCGGGACAGAATGCCGGTATTATCCTTAACGATGGTAAAAACCGGTATGTCCAGTATAAATGGGGACTTGTTCCTTCATGGGCAAAAGATCCTCAAATCGGATATAAAATGATTAATGCACGGGCGGAGACAGTCCCTGAGAAACCGAGCTTCAAGTCTGCCTTTAAAAGCAGGAGGTGTCTTATTCCTGCAGATGGATTTTATGAATGGAAAAAAGGCGGTAAGTTTAAGGTCCCCTACTTTATATTTCACAGATCAGAAAGGCCGTTGAGCCTTGCAGGGCTCTGGGAAACATGGAAAGACAAGGATGAAAAACCGCTCCATACATTTACCATTATTACGACTGAGGCGAATGAATTGCTCCAGGAACTCCACGACAGGATGCCTGTGATTATCCCCCCCGAAAAAAGGGAGTTCTGGCTTGAACCGGCGACCGCAGATAGTGACGAAATTGTTGACCTGTTAAAGCCCTATGACGAATCCGGACTTGACTTTCACGAAGTCTCGCGAATAGTCAATTCTCCGCAGAACAATACGCCGGAATGTATAGCACCTGTTTTTCATTAACGATGATTAACAACTCTGTTTATCTCTTCGTCTCCAATTTCTGACTCTTTATTTAAGCCCGTTCAATATTCTAATTAATTACTATATAATGAATTATAGACCCTGATGTGGACAAGCCACATTCAAGATTACAAAGATTTTCTTGCCCAAAAAGCAAGAAAATTGTTATTAAGGTACTATTTAGAAAAAGTAACCCAAACTTTTTAAGATTCACTTCAGGCTCTTAAATCATACAAAGTTACACTATATAAGCAATTATTTAATGTTATACCTGTCCTCTGAACCCTGATAATATTGAACACCAATATTGAACAGGGGTTCAGACATGTCAAGAATGCACACCCTCAATTATATATTTATACTGCTTGGAAAAGAAGAAAATATAAACCTGCTGTAAGTTTTTAAAAAAGACTCAATTTATCATAGCACTATATCTAACATCTACTACTTGGAAAGGAAAAAAGTATTGAATTGTTGTTTGTACTGTGGATCAATGGATCAGTTTATCTGAGTACAAGTGGGTCAATTTATCTGAGCGGTATAGCTTCTCTTCTAATTGCATCGGGACTGGCAATTTTTACTCTAATCCATTCTCTACTTCGAAGTCATGACCCAGACACCTTCCCAGGCGTTAGGCGGGTTGGCGATAAGCTCACGGCATTTTTCTTTATAACAGGAAGAGGCGGTGTCTCTGTCTGCAATACTGGCGAATAGCCTTTCTGACTCAGTGAAGTCTCCTGCGTAGAAGGCTTTGAGTCCCTGCGAAAAAACCGGCAGAATCTCTTTTTTCTTTTCTTACTCCTCCTCGAACATCGGTTCATAGACGGTTACCGGCTCCTTTCTGCCTACTACTGCCACGCGAGAAAGCTCTCTCACAGGAAAAGCATCTGCCATCTGTTCTAGAGTGGCCTGAGAGATCATGGTGTATGTCTTAAACTGTTTGTTTATTCCTTCGAGGCGGGCGGCCAGATTAACAGCATCTCCTAACACCGTATAATCGAAACGGCTGTGGGAGCCCATGTTTCCAACAACCGCAGGCCCTGTATTGATGCCTATTCTCATGTAGAGGTCTTTACCCACACGCTCGCGAAAGGCTGGACGCATACGTGCAAGGGATTCCTGGCAGCGAAGCGCTGATCGTACCGCCCGGAGAGCATGATCATCCAGATCAAGGGGAGCGTTCCAGAAGGCGATAATTGCATCGCCCTCGAACTTGTCTACGGTTCCGCCCTCCTCCTGTATGATATCTGTCATTGCAGATAGATATTCATTTAAAAGCGCCGTAAGCTCTTCTGGAGAGAGACCTTCGGAAATGCTGGTGAAGCCCTGAAGATCCGAGAAGAAGATAGAGAGTTCCCTGCGCTCGCCACCGAGCTTGAGTCTCTCAGGATGGGAAATAAGCTGCTCGATTACCGCCGGGCTCAGATACTGCTTAAAGGCATTCTTAATGTATCGCTTCTGTCTTCCCTCGGTAGAATAATTAACCAATCCAGCTACAACAAGAGTAACGACAACCGCCAGCTCGAGAAAAATCAGGGGAAGCTAGGAGCCGCTTAAAAAGAAAAGAAGACTTACAAGAGGGGGAAGGGGAAGGAAGACCGCGTATACAAGAGTGTTTTTTATGGCCCCTGAAACCGAGGAGGCAATGATTCCTGCAACAATGGCAACCAGGAGTGCGATAAGAGCCGCAGTTGTTCTCGGTACAGACCTCATGAAATCCTTTGATAGGAGGTTGTCGAGCATGGTTGCGTGAATCTCTACACCTGTGTAGACCCCGGATACGGGAGATGAACGGAGGTCATGCAAACCGGGTGCTGAGAATCCGAAGAACACGTACCGGTCTTTTAAAACATCTGAATCTATGGTCGGAGTCTCTCCCGATAAAACCTTCACCTCGCTCTGGATAATAGCTGCGGCGCTGTATGTGCTGTGGGTGCCGGAAGGGCCTCTATACTTGAGGATAGTAGAGCCCTCTGAATCGATGGGAACGGAATAGTCGTCGACGCTCAGGCTCCCCCGGCGAATCTGCATCCTGTGATCTTTGGGCTCTCCGGCCAGATAGGCAGCAAGAGCTAAAGAGGGGACCACCCTGCCGTCGAATAGCTGAAACAGGTACCCCTTCCTATAGATTCCATCAGGGTCGGGATTGAGATGAACATTTGCTAAAAAACGGGCGTTATGTGCCAGCTCAGGAATGGGAAAGGATGCCCTCGAAAAGTCGAGTTCATCTGCCCCTGTATCGGTGAGCCAGCTCTCGAGGCCGGAGATAGAAAGCTCAGGCTCTGGGACATCGGAAGGCCACGAAAGACTACTTCCCGTTTCTTCTCCCAAGAACACCGTCCCTATAAAGCTTCCGAAGTCTCTTACTGATTCACCAAACGCCTCGTCATCATACACCCCGTACTTTGAGGATTCCAAATAGAGCACATCAAAGGCAAGAGCCCTGGCTCCACCTCTTTTGCAGAAGCTCACTACATACGTGTAGACTTCCCTGGGCCATGGCCAGGAGAGTTCGTTCTCCTCTTTTGCCCAGTCCAGGCTGTTCTGATCAAGGAGGATCAGGACAACTCGGTCTGTAGCGCTTCCGGGCCTGGTCATGATCTGCTGGCGCCAATCCCATGTCTTAGCTTCAAAGGTATCGAGGACGCCCGAAAGCCACAGTGGTACAGCAAAAAGAGTTCCCAGAATACCAATCAGTGCTCCTCGGCCGATCTTCTTTATGGGGTTAGGAATGTTCATCATGCTTTACAGATTCCCTAATGTGGATAAGCCACATTCAAGATTTAAAGATTTTCTTGCCCCCATTGGGCAAAAAAATCAGTATTAAGGTACTAAAGCGGCTCTGTACCTATTCTGTCTTACCTGAGAAGAGGTCACGTCTGGCTTGTAATCGTCAATCGCCTTCCGGACATCCTTGATTCTGTCTTCAGGATCAGGGTGAGTTTTAGCGAAATCCAGACCACCGGGTTTCAGCCTTTTATCCATAATTTTAAGAAGCCCAATGAGCACATTTGGATCGTATCCAACCCTCTTCAAAATTTCTACCGCCGCGTGGTCCGCTTCTCTTTCAAACGCACGAGAGTATCCGTTGTTAATCATGGTCGTGGTAATGTCCATTATGGAGTCATCGAATACAGCGGTTAGCTCAGCCACATCTTCGGCGCCAGCAACCTAAATCGAAGTGAGAGCAACGCTGGTCAATGCCGTTGTTATGCGCGATTTCTTGATGGCTTGAAGCCCGTGTCTATGCTGCACATGACCGATCTCGTGGGCCAGTACAGAAGCAACGGTGTCCTCATTCGTTGCACACCTGAGCATTCCCCTGGTGACAAATATCAACCCACCGGGCGCAGCAAAGGCGTTTATCTCCTCAGAGTCTAGAATGAGGAAATGGTATCCGCCAAAGGTCTCAGGTCTGTCCGAGGCCATGGCAAGAGCCTGTCCGAGCTTGTTCAGATAGTCGTTAGCATTCTGGTCAGGCCAGGGAGGGTAGTTGGCCAGGATGTTCGCACCTATGGCCCTGCCTATGTAGTATTCCTGCTCGGGGGTGATATCTTTGAAGCTCTTAGAGACTGCCTCAGCGCTCTTGCTGATAGAATCTGCCTGGTCTTCGTCAAGGTACCCCGTAGCTACACCAACGGAGGTGCTGATATCGGTAAGGGTCGCACAGGATGTGAGGAAGAGACATAAAAGAGAACAGATAACAATGAGCCTGGTGAGTCTCATTTCACACTTCCTTCAGCTGGGGTTAATCCCCCTTCAAGGAGAAAGGATACCAGCTCATCCGGAGGGAACACGAACTGTTCCATTCGATCGACCCATGTGTAGTCCAGGTCAGTATCCTCTTTATATTTGGCTTCCACCTCTTCGTTGAATCCCTTTCCAGCCAGTGCAACTTCACTGCTTGATGCGGTCTTATCCACATCTTCAGCACCTGCCTTGAGGACGATTCTCTTTTCGGTCAGAGCCGATAGGTTGACCCACCCTGTTCCCTGTCCACCGGGAATTTCGACCTTCGCCCATCCCTTGCTCTCCTCCAGAACATTTACCCGGTCACCATAGGCCAGAGTCGCAAGGATTGTGCCCAGAAAAGTGGGAGTCGCCCTGACCTGAGTTTCCTTGACTTGCACGCTCATCATATTATCCGCTGCATAAACACTCGTTAATGCAAACAGGATTATAGCACAGATGACAGGTAGTTTTACTGAAGACATCTCATAACCCTCCTCACCTATAAAGTTTAATGCAAAAAATTCCTTCTGTCAAAAAATACGAGGAAATGAAATTGTCGTGACGCTACCAATATTTTAATAAGGAAAAATATAGAGTACAAGGTTGATTTAAATAATTTATTGATGTATTTGAAGGTTACCAGGTATCTGAGTCTTTTTGTTAGAATTTGTAAAGTATGGTCCGGATATTAACATTATCACTAAACATTGAAAGGCAGTGTGCATTGTGTTCTTGAGAAATATCCCGATCAATGTATAGCAATTATTAATGATAAGAAAATTTTTAAGTTGTGGAATAAAGATAACCTGAGCTTTGCCTTTAGCCGCAGCTTCCACATAAGAAACCATCTGACCTAAATTATTTTCTGGGACGATAATTGTTTTAACTTTTTCGGCTAAATCCTCAACCTCCTTTTCAGGAAAGGGCCACA
>JAUVYC010000160.1 GCA_030603285.1 Spirochaetota bacterium | reverse complement strand
TTAGTTTTTACACGTTTTTCTTTATATGCTTCATATCTTCTCATAGCTTCCTGCTCCCAAATCGATTCTATTTCTAGATCAGGCTTCTCTAAACTTGCCATTAACCCCTCTATTAGATGTGCTCTTTCTACAGGACGCAATTTTAAAGCATTTTTTAGCAGAGCTTCATAAGATATCATCAATTAACCTCCTCAATGAAGTGTAAAATAATTTTTAATTATGATGAAAATTACAGGTAAATAAATAGTGTAAGTTAATATTAATAAGAAAAAGAGAATAAGGTAATAGTAATATATGGGAAAATTTAAGAGAAAAATAGAGGTGCTGCCTAGCTCCTGCGCTGTCCTTTTTATCTGGCAGGTTTAATATAGATCTTGTCCAGAGGGAGTTTGAGGGATGAAACGTCCCACTGATTTATCTTAAGATGATCAACAATAAATCGCTCGATTTCTTCCGGGTCAGGAGAATCGCCCTCTTTGCATGTTGAAGTATGCCCCTTAATCTCTGAGTATCGAAGCACTTTTTTCGTTAAATCCAGCTCGTACCACCTGTGACAGATAATCACTCCGACAAACCCCAGATGAAAGAATGGAGGTTTAACCTTTGCTTGATTGATCTGCCAGAGACCATCAATGACCTCGGCTACCTTTGACTTCATTCTGATTGTGATGATTCTGCGGTGAGGGGATATCTGGGACGACAGCAACGACTGCCCGTGCATCCAGTCCGGCTTCTCTATGCCCAAATAGTCGAGCAGGGTTGGCGCTATATCGAGGTATTGAGCATTTTGTTCAAAGCGCCCGGCATATTGCCCTTTGGGAAACCGAATGATTAAAGGAACGCGCAAAAGGGTTTTCCATAATCGACCGTGATCTGTGTGGATCACAATGATAGTGTTGTCAAGTGCTGCATTTCCCCTCATATTTTCAACTATCTTTTCCATGTATTGATCGAAATCAAGGATCGCATCATCATAATAATTAACCATCCAATTGACACTTTGGGCCTGCCCTGAGGAATACTTTCTCTGCTTCGGTGAGAACCTGGGACCATGGGTTCCCATTAAATGAACATGAGCGAAAAATGGAGCAGGCGAAGCACCAATAAAAGCAAGAAGTTCTTCGATTCGCTCATCATCATTATGATACTTCTTTTGACCATCGCCGACAGCTTCTTCATAGGCATCGCTCATTGAACTTATCCCATACGCATGAAGAAGACGGCTCTCTATTCGCTCAAGGGTATTATCGATGAAGTAAGCCGTATCCTGTCCAAAATATTTTGCCATATACTCAACCAGTTTGTCCTCCCTCATTTCCCGGAAGTTAGCCCGATCATATGAATTCCGCATATTCAGGTCGACGGGGTCAACAAAGTGCCGGATACTGATATCAATACTACTGTAGCCCAACCTCCGCAGGATAGCGGGAAGGTGCTGATAAGCATCTTTTCCTCGTAAAATATCAGGAGGATAGATGAGACGGGTGGCTGTGGGCAGCTTACCTGTCATCATGGAGGCTATTGAGGATCCACTATTTCCTGCATTTGTAAAAGCATTTTCAAAAAGAAGAGCGGTCTTTGAGAACTCCTGAAGGAAGGGAGTGGTATTCCGGTAATAACCGTACATCGGTAGGTGGTCTGCACTCAGACCGTCTGTTGAGATAATTATAATATTCGGACTATTTTTAAGGGGAGCTATTTCTGCGGATTGGGCGATGCTGCCGCCAGCTAATGAGAGAAAACGGAAAATCACGAACAACACGGATAATGCAGGCAACGCAGCGCCGCTCAGCCTTAGAACCCTGCCCTTTGCTTTCTGCCTTTCGATAATCCATATATACCAGTAAGAAAAGCCAAGCAGAGCAAGATACAAAAAGGCATAAAAATATCTTATGGTACCGTCGGTTTTTCTGATCCCAAACCCAAACACCGTGTATGTAAAGTTATCGATGAGCAGCAGTACGCAAGAAGCAAGCAAAAAACTCGGCACCAGGCGCGCAAGTGCCAGGCAGCTCTCCTGAAAAACCCGGGGCCTCAAAAACAGACTAATAATCCTGAAAAGATAAAGGGTAAAGCAAAAAACAATTACAAAAATGAATGGGGTTATCATCAGGATAAAGAGTTTCTCATAAATAGCCAGGACGTTCATAAATGATGGTTTAGTGACTAAAAAAATCCACTCCATAAGCACGTAAAAATAAATCACGACTACCGTGAAACCAAATAATGCTGTCCACCGTTTCCTGAGGTCTTTATCAAATACCGAATTGGAGCTGGTAGATGAATTCTCTATGCCATCCATGGTCCCTCTTTTTACGAAAACATGTATTTTATTTTCATTAAGTATATTGTTCTTTTAGAATCTCTTATTTTAACAGCATCATTAATATTAAAATAATCAATAAACGCATTTTCAAAACCCTCTTGAGTATAATCAGGAAATATATCCTCTCTCGTTGCAAGTAATTTTTGGACCTGGGTATCACTTTTAGGTACATACTCAATAATCAACCATTTACAGACTCTACTTAAAAACTCTGCCACTCTGTCAAGCGGAGTATTATTGGAAACCACAAAATGATGGATCAAAGCCAGAGCCAAAACCATATCCGAGGGCCCACGCTCAATGAATGACATCCTCTCTTTATTTACCCAACCTATTCCTGCACTGGGATTGGTCAAATCAAGCACAAGCGGGAGTAGATTTGTCTCTTTTTTCTTTCGACACTCAAGATAATTCTTTTCCACCGCAGCCGGGTCAATATCAAAAGAAACAGTATATATACCTTTATTGCTTGCGATTCTGCTGAACTCACCAGTATTTGCCCCAAGGTCCCAAACGGTCTCAGGTTTAATTTTATCTATAAATTGATTTATAATATCTTTTTTAAATTGAAATGCCTCAGTTGAATAATTTGTTGCGCTATAATAGCCTGCCCACCCGGTTTCTTTCGGGTCCCACTTAAGTTTTTTTACTGCAGATTCCAAACTATGGATAACTGCTTCAAAACCTGATCTACTTAATCTTTTATTAAAAGACCTGACGTCAATAAGTTTATCTTCGTATTTTTTCTGCATCCTGGCATGAAGGTGAATATGTGAAAACAAAGAGAAATTCATTCGCGTCCTAAAAGGAAGCAAAGTACTTACCAAATCCAGAGGAATGCCGTCTATGAAAATTCTAAGTAACTGGCTTAACCTTATATCGGTGTATGACATAAGAGTTAACGGAGCAAGAAAATGATTGCAAAACTGCTTATATGAAACCCATAATTCACCTTCCCTGTATTTTCTAAATGAAAGAGTGTCAATTAATATTGTTTTCCCTTTATAAAATTGTATATTATATGCACTTGCGTCCTTCAAGGTCATCCCGAACTTAAGGGCTGTTTTTTGTATCTTAAGTGTAGTTAATGCTGCATCTTTTAACTGGCTGAAAGACCATTCATAGTTATATGAGATAAATGGAATCTTCTCCGGCTCAATTATTTTATAACACTCTTCATCATCAGCCGACATATCAGACTCTATGTGAGGAATTAGTAAATTTTTGGAAACAAGGTCCTCATAAAGGCCGGAACACATAAGCATATCATAATCTTCTTTATAGACTTTATTTATCTGCCTATAAAGTCTTCCTTCTTTTAAAAATAAAAAACCGCTTGGATCACGAAAAGAGCCTGAAACAATTAAGTGATTATCATTACCTCTCATATTCTTTAATTTTCCTTTTCCTCCTTATCATTGTTTTTACGTTTTCTAAAAAAATCTTTAACCCTTTTAAAAAAAATCTTTATAACGATTAAACTGCCCACTACACCGGCTATAATAATTTGAACAATAAAACTACCAGTGCCAGGGTCTATATAGCAATATACTGCACCTGGGAAAATAATATTAATCATAAAGATAAATTGTAAAGATATAGTTATCTTTCCATGATACTTTTTAATTTTCATTTTTATACCTCCGATCATTTTTATATATATTTAATAATCCACAAACACAACTCTACCACCTTCTTCTCTCAGAATACCACAGTCATCGACCTTATGACAAGAGAATTGTAAAAATGTTGAAGTATTAACGTTTTTTCTTAAAGTTCAAGGTACAACTCATAACAGGTAATTACAATAAAATGATATAAATTTCCAACAAACAAGAATCAGGTATGTTATGCCTTTAATTTATGTTAGCTAAATTGCTCTACAGAAATTATATTAATAGATAAGACCATTTAAAAGGAAAAGTTCATGAAATCGTTTATATTTATTCTTGCTATACTTATTATTACTGCTTCGCTTATTACCTGCCAGAGCGGCCCTGCTGTTTTAGACTGGAAGCCTGAGAAAGGCTCTGCCGGTGAGCTTCCAGGTGATACCGGAGCGGTTCGGGAGCCGGGAAAAGAAGAGTTTAGTGAGGAAAGCGATATCGCCGGAGAGCTTCTTCCCATAGACCCTGAGGTTACGATAGGAAAACTTGCCAACGGGATCACCTACTACATCAGAGAAAACAGAAAGCCTGAGAAAATAGCGGTTTTCGAGCTCGCCGTTGATGTCGGCTCTGTTCTTGAAGAGGATCACGAGCTGGGTCTGGCCCATTTTGTCGAGCATATGGCTTTCAACGGCACCGTTCATTTTAAGAAGACGGATATCGTGGATTACTTCGAGTCCATAGGCATGAGGTTCGGGCCGGAGGTTAACGCCTCAACCGGTTTCGATGAAACCATTTATAAACTGGAAGTCCCTGCAGATAACCAAGAAGCTGTAAACAAGGCCTTTCAGATACTCGCCGAGTGGGCTCATTGGGTGATTTTCGATCCCAAAGAGGTTGAGAGAGAGCGGGGTATCATCATAGAAGAGTGGCGGGAGAGGAGTGGTGCCGGAATGAGAATCAAAGAGAGGCATTATCCGGTACTATTCAAGGGCGCAAGATACCCAGAGCGGCTGCCTATTGGAAAGCTCTCAGTTATAGAAAAGGCTTCTGCTGAAAAGCTCAAAAGCTTTTATAAAAAATGGTACCGCCCCGATCTCATGGCCGTAATCGCTGTTGGCGACTTCGAAGCAGAGAAGATAGCTGAAATCATCAAAACCTCTTTTTCTAAGATTCCGGCAAGAAAAGATGCTCCGGAGCGTCCCCTGTTTCCGGTTCCGGATCACGATGAGACTCTTTATTCGATAGCCTTAGATCCAGAGGCTACAGAATCTCATGTCACCCTGTATGTCAAGCAAGATGTGCGGGTGTTAAAAACCAGGCACGATTTCAGGAAAGCCATTGTGGAATATCTGTGCTCAGGAATGCTGAACAACCGTCTGAAAGAGATTTCCAAGAAGCCCGACTCCCCCTTTATTCGAGCAGGCACAGGAAGGGACCTAATCGTAAGGACAAAGGATGCTGTCATCATGGCCGCTGCTGTGCCTGAGAGCGGGATTGAGCGGGGTCTTGAATCACTTCTTGTTGAAGCAAAAAGGGCAAAGGAGTTTGGCTTTACCTCCTCTGAGCTGGCAAGGGAAAAGAAAGACCTGCTCCGCTGGATTGAGAAGCACTATCTCGAGAGAGAAAATACCCCTTCCTACTCTTTTGTCAGAGAATACAGACGCCATTTCCTTGAACACGAGACGATCCCGGGTATTGCTTACGAATATGAGCTGTTTTCCACCTATGTTCCTGAAATAACGCTTGAAGAGGTCAATGAGGCCGCCATGGAGTGGATAGGAGAGGAAAACCGGGTGGTTCTTGTAAGTGCTCCGGAAAAGCCAGGAATCAGGGTGCCTGGTGAGGAGGATCTCAGGCTTGTTTTCGAAAGGGTGGAGCAGCAAACCCTTACGCCGTACGAGGATATAATAAGGAAGGAGCCGCTCCTTGCGGAAATTCCCGGGCCTGGTTCCATCGCCCAGGAGTCCTTTCTTGAGGACATCCAGGTGACCCGCTGGCTGCTCTCCAACGGAGCCGAGGTTTTCCTCAAGCCCACAGATTTTAAGAAAGACGAGATCCTCTTTGAAGCGATGAGCCCGGGAGGCCACTCGCTCGTTAGTAATAAGGAGTTTATCGCAACCATAACAGCCCCAACAGCAGTCAAAGACGGGGGCTTAGGCGATTTCAGCCGGACAGAGCTTGAAAAAAAGCTTGCCGGAGAGCTAGTTGAGGTTTCTCCATGGATCAGTGAAATCTACGAGGGCCTGAGCGGCAGCTCATCCCTTCGGGATCTTGAAACCCTGTTCAAGCTGATCTACCTCTATTTTACAAAACCCCGCAAGGATCAGCAGGCTTTTCTGGCCTATAAAGAAAGGCTTAAGGCCCGCTTTGAGAACAGGCGCTCCGACCCTGAAGAGGTCTTCTGGGATACCGTTCGATCAACCCTTGAGCAAAATCACTTTCGAGCACGTCCTCTTACTGTGGAAATTCTTGATGAGATGGATCT
>JAUVYC010000022.1 GCA_030603285.1 Spirochaetota bacterium | reverse complement strand
TTTTGATCAGTTTACTCTTGGATTGAATAATCTGAAGCTTCATTTTACAAATAAAATAAAATCCGAGAAATTGAATATCACAGTTAAACAGCTGAAGGAAGAAAATGAAAATAGGCAGAGAATTTTACAGTTGAACAGGCTTATTCTCGATAACTCCCCGATCGGAATCCTGAGTATCGACGAATCCGGAGACATAGAAACATATAATCGGGAGGCTGAAAAAATATTTCTTCAGGATTTAAAGGATAAAAACTTTTTTGAGCTGAACATATTCGTTCAGAACAGACTTCAGCAATCCATTAAAGAAATTATAAATCAAAGAAAAAGCGGGGACCTGACAGCAGAAAGAGAGGGAAAACAGCTTACTTTTCATTTCTTATCTGCCCCCATGGAAGGCACCAAATCTATCCTGGTATTAGGAACCGACATAACCGAAAGAATAGAAAATGAGATGATAGCAATTCAAAAAGAAAAAATGGCAACTCTGGGAGAGCTTGCTGCAGGTATAGCTCACAACCTGAGGAGCCCCCTCGCAGTAATAAAAGGAATACCGGAGCTTATTCTCTCAGATTTGGAGAAAAAAAATCTTCAGGTTATTTATAAAAAGAAGGGAAAACAGGGTGAAGAGAAAGATATTAAAGAAAACCTGGAACTCATTTCAAAAAGTATGGAAAAAGCCTTTGCAGTAATTGACAGTATTATGGATTTTTCAAAAAAAGAGATGGGCAAACTTGAAAACCTTGATCTATTTAGGGTGGTCGATGAGACATTTCTCCTCCTGGAGCACAGACTCATAGGAAAAAATATCAAATTTATCAACAATACCCATGACAGAGCTATTTTTGGAAATAAAAATTTGCTGATTCAAATCTTTGTGAACCTGCTCACCAATTCTATTGATGCCATAGAAGATTCAGGAACCATAGAAGTGGACTGTAAAAAATATTTCGGTAAATCAATTATCCACATTGCAGATAACGGAAAAGGTATACCTGAAAGTGATTTGACAAGAATATTCGAACCCTTCTATACTACTTCCGGGAGAGCTAATGGCACAGGAATTGGGCTCAGTATAACAAGAAAGATGGTTACAATACTTGGCGGTTCAATAAAAGCATTGTCCGGAAAAAGAAAAGGAACAATTATAGAAATAATCTTTCCGGATATAGGAATCAAAGATGGTAAAAATCCTGATAGTTGAAGATGAAGAGTTCTATGGAGCGTTCCTAAAAAAGATTATTGAAAAAAAGTACTCATGTGATCGCGCAAAGAACGGAAATGAAGCAAAAATACTGTTGTTCAGGAACCTGTATGACATAATAATTTATGACCTGCGATTACCCGGCATATTCGGAAGAGATCTCATTAAGTATGTAAGGCAGAAAGTAGATCCAGATATAGTTAATATTGTCGTGACAGGGTATGAAGAGGACTGGCCGGCAATAGATGCAACTGAAGAACATATTTTTTTCTATCTGAGAAAAGGCAATTTCAGGCCTGAAGAACTTTTGAAAGTAATCGATAATGCCGTACAGATCAGGCTGATTAAACAAAAAGAAAGAGCTTATATTAAAAACCTTATCGCTTCAGAAAAACTTGCTTCCACCGGTAAACTTGCTGCTGGTATCGCTCATGAAATTAACAATCCACTCCGGAGCATGATCACAATAACAGAGGTTCTTAAAAAGAAACTTCTTTCCTTTGAAAATTGGGGCACCATAGAACCAGATATTACTATTCTTGAAAAAGACATGTCAAGAATCAAGAGTACAGTAAATCAACTTATCGATTGTCACAGGATCGATCATACCATTAAGGGAAACAGCCAGCTGAAAACGATCCTTGAAAGAGTGGTTTCGTTTATACACCCAATAGCAAAGGAAAAGAATACAAAAATATTCATTCAATATACTGCTAAAAACGTTAATATTTATGTTTCAGAAAGCCAATTTTTTTATGTGCTGTTAAACGTATGTATGAGCCTCCTTGATTACAGCAATGAATCAATCTCAATAGAAACAGAAAAACTCAAAAACTACATTGCCATACAGATCAGAACGACTAAAAAAGAAACAAAAAAAGAAGAAAAAAAAGAGGAACCCCAGAAATACACCGATACCATAGGCCTTGAAATATCGAAAAGCATTATCCATCATCTGGGAGGTACAATAAAGTTCGCTGACAGTGAAAGAGGAGAATTAATTACCATTAAATTTCCCTTCTCTACTGAAAATACCGAACATGAAACCCATATTACTTTATAAGCAAGGTGGATTTAAAATCCGCCCTACATGTCGGACATTGCTTGCTTTACTAAACGCAAGTTTTAAATGTGCCCCTATAAAAAACTTTGAGAGTGCTTATACTTTTGCAAATTCAGATAAAAAAGGCTTTAAATAATAACCGGTAAATGAATAGTCACTTTCTGCAATCTCTTCAGGAGATCCCTCGGCAATTATTTTTCCACCATTATTACCGCCTTCAGGTCCAAGATCAATGATATAATCTGCATTCTTTACTATATCGAGGTTGTGCTCTATGACAAGCACCGTGTTCCCGTTATCAACAAACCTCTGCAGAACCGCAAGAAGCTTTTTTACATCATCAAAATGAAGACCGGAAGTAGGTTCATCAAGAATATAAAATGTCTTTCCGGTACTTCTCTTTGCGAGCTCTGAAGAAAGTTTCACTCTCTGGGCCTCTCCGCCTGAAAGTGTTGTTGCAGGCTGTCCAAGCCTGATATAACCAAGCCCTACCTCCTTCAGAGTTGCCAGTTTTCTTTTAATCTGCGGGATGTTTTTAAAAAATGAATACGCCACCTCTACTGTCATATCTAAAACATCAGTAATATTTTCCCCCTTATACTTTACTTCAAGAGTTTCCCTGTTGTACCGCCTGCCTTTACAGACATCACATGTTACATATACATCAGGAAGAAAGTTCATTTCAATCCTGATTGTCCCCCCTCCTCCGCAGTTTTCGCATCTGCCTCCCTGAACATTGAATGAGAACCTTCCGGGTTGATAGCCCCTGATTTTTGATTCAGGAAGAGAAGAAAACAGCTCCCGGATGGGAGTAAAAACCCCGGTATATGTAGCAGGATTTGAGCGGGGAGTTCTCCCGATAGGAGACTGGTCGATATTAATAACCTTATCCAGATGCTCAATCCCCTCAATATCCGTATATTCACCCTCATTTAAATGTGCCATATTGAGCCGGCCCGCAAGAACAGGGTAGAGGACATCATTCACAAGGCTCGATTTTCCCGACCCGGATACGCCTGTCACTGCAATAAAACACCCAAGCGGAAAACAAACATCAATATTTTTCAGGTTATGCTCCCGTACTCCCCGGAGGATGAGGTGATTGTTATTCCCATTCCTTCTTTTATTCGGGACCGGTATAGTAATTTCCCGGTTCAGATATTTCCCGGTAAGGGAATCCTTGTTTTTCTTAATTTCTTCCGGCGTTCCCTCAGCCACAATTCTTCCGCCTTTCTCACCGGCCCCCGGGCCGAGATCAACAATATAATCTGCGGAGTTAATGGTTTGTTCATCATGCTCAACAATGATAAGAGTATTCCCGATATCCCTCAGGTGAAAAAGGGTATCAAGCAGCCTCTTATTATCCCTTTGATGGAGTCCAATTGTTGGTTCATCAAGTATATAGAGTACTCCAACAAGGCCTGATCCGATTTGTGTTGCGAGCCGGATTCTCTGAGCTTCTCCTCCTGAAAGTGTCTCTGCTTTTCTATCCAGCGAGAGATACCCAATCCCTACATTTCTTAAGAATGACAGTCTCGCTTTTATTTCTTTGATAATCTGGTGTGCTATGGTCATTTCCCTGTCAGTTAACTTAAGATCGTTAAAAAATTCAATCCCTATGTCAACGGTCTGTTCCGTAATATCAATAATAGACCTGTCTGCAATCCTTACTGAAAGGCTCTCCTTCCTGAGCCTTTTTCCGGTACATGCAGGACATGTAATTTCTTTCATAAAATCTTCCATCCATTCTCTCATTCCTTCGGATTTTGTCTCCCTGTACCTCCTTTCGAGGTTCCTGATGACCCCTTCAAATTTTGATCTATATTCCCAGCGGCCTTTCCCATCAACATATGTATGTACAAATGAAAGTTCCTCTTCTGTGCCGTACAGTAGCTTTTTATATACATCCTCGGGTATCTTAGTAACAGGCATATCCGGAGAAATATGGAAGTGTTTTGCAAATGCTTCAAATGAATCTCGTGCCCAGGCTGAACGCGGTAAGAAGGTAACGATAGCCCCTTCATTAAAGGACAGAGTCCTGTCAGGGATTATGAGATCAGGATTGAATTCCAGCTTTAAACCGAGCCCCATACATTCAGGACAAGCCCCGTAAGGACTGTTAAATGAAAACATCCTCGGTTGTATTTCCGGATAGCTGATACCGCAGTAAACGCAGGCCAATTTTTTTGAAAAAAGTTCTTCTGTTTTATCTTCTCTTAAAATACCAACAAGGCCATCAGTGAGAACACTGGCAGTGTCAACAGATTCGGCAATTCTCTTTCGATTCTCATTTTTTAGAACAATCCTGTCCACGATGATCTCTATACTGTGCCGCTTCTGTTTATCCAGATTAAGCTCTGCAGCGTCCTCAACCCTTTTCACTTCTCCGTCCACCCGTACTCTTACAAATCCACTTTTTAAAGCATCTTCAAATATTTTTTTAAACTCCCCTTTCCTGCCTCTTACAACAGGAGCAAAAAGAACCAGTCTTTCACCTGGAGTATATCCCATTATCCTGTCCACTATCTGGTCTACTGTCTGACTTTTAATTTCTTTGCCGCACTTATAGCAATATGGTTTTCCGATTCGTGCGAAAAGAAGCCTGAGGTAATCATATATTTCTGTAATCGTCCCAACTGTAGAGCGGGGATTCTTACGCGTTGTTCTCTGCTCTATACTTATTGCCGGAGACAACCCTTCAATATAATCCACATCCGGTTTTTCCATTAAACCCAGGAACTGGCGTGCATACGCAGAGAGGGATTCAACATACCTCCTCTGGCCTTCAGCATAGATGGTATCAAAAGCAAGAGAAGATTTACCTGAACCTGAAAGCCCGGTTAAAACAATGATTTTATCCCGGGGCAGCTCGAGGTTAATGGATTTGAGATTATGAGCCCGTGCTCCTCTGATAATGATTGTATTTTTTCCCATTTCAAACGGAATCCTGATTTATTAAATATTTAAACTCTCTGTCTTCTGAGAAGAAACACACATATGAATAAAAAGACAATATTCCCAAGCCAGCCGCCAATTACCGGGGGAATTTTCCCACTGCTTCCAAAGGTGTATCCTATCTCAATAATGAAAAAGAAAACCAGAATAATACCGAGCGTCATACTGAAACTGATAACAAGCGCATTCCTGAACGGCATGCTTCCAAGCGTAAGGCCAATGATGATGACAAGAAACAGGGTAACGGAGTGTGCAATCTTCCTGTTATATTTTGTAAGGACCCTTTTATAATCAAACCCCATTTTTTTCATCATCTTTGTGTATTTATATCCCTCCTTTAAAGTCATATTCTCTAAATTCCTGGTATCTCTTCCTAGATATTGTGGGTCATCAGCTATGTCTGTCTCAAGATCAATAAAAACCTTTCTCTCAGCAATAGCTCCATTTTTATCAAACTTCCGTAAAACCCCGTTGTAAAAAATCCAGCCCTTTCCATTCCACTGTGCCCGTTCAGCATCTATTCGATATACAATGTTTCCATCATTATTTTTCGATATAAGCATAACGCCTTTCATCTCCATAGTTTTTGATAGATAGGTATCAATTTTATAAATGATATTATTTTCGCCAAAAACAATAACATTATTACGATCTCTGTATAAATCCTGTGGTTTCACTCCCCTGACCTTTGCAAAATATCTATCCTTTATTAATATACTCCTGACTACAATATGGTCCTCGAATAAGAGAGAAAAAATGCAGATGACAAAACCGAGAATAATGAGCGGAGATATTATTTTGTATATACTCACGCCACAGCTTCTCAATGCAAGGATCTCTCTGTTTTGTGTAAGATTACTCATTGTATATACAGATGCGAACATACTCGATGCCAGTAAAGTCTCTCTCGAAATAATCCCAGGGGCCTCAAGTAAACGCATGATAAGGATTTGTGAAATTGAATAGGCTTTCCATGATTCTATTCCTTGTAAGGTTCTTACAATAAATGACAATCCAAGGATAAAAACTACCGATATAAAAAATACCTTCAAAAACTCCCAGATAAGAAACAGCGAATAAGTTTTCCCTGGTATTGGTTTCATACCTTTCCCTTTTTTAAGATATTAATGAGACCGGCAGTTAAAAAGAGAATATTTGGCAGCCAGACTGCAAGGGCTGGATTGAGCGTTCCATACCTACCAACTCGCTCAAACGTCAGAAGAAAAATGTAATAGAAAAATATTATTAATACACCTGTGCCAAGTCCCAGTCCTTTACCGCTTCGTCCGCGCGTAATCGCAAATGGAGTGCCTAAAAATACAAAAAGAACACAGGCAAATGGTATGGCGATCTTTTTATTATACTCAATAATGTAAGTATTATAGGTTCTTGAGCCCTTTTTCTGTTCAAGCAAATTATTCTTCAATTCTTTTAGGCTCATATCCCTCGGAGTTTTCACAATTTTTCTCGTTTCTTTATTTGCGAAAGGAATATTGAAATCCAGGGTTTTAAATATGGTGCTGTTAAACTGATCACCTGTCTTATCCTTCGGATCTATAATTGTTCCATTTAAAAGCCTGAGGGTTATAAAAGGAATCAATACATCATGGGTAAGAAACCATCCCCTTCCTGCTGTTATTGTTTTTGTATACTCACCCTCTTTACTCTCAAATATGGTAATATTGATTAGATCACCTGTTTTATCATCTATTTCATCTACCATCAATGTAACTTCGCCTGTAAGCTTATTAATACTGCGAACGTCTATCTGAACGTCCGGACGTGCAATGGTGAGTTTTTGATAAAGAGTCCTGAACTTTATATTTCCCAGGGGAACAAGTTGGTCGGTGAGGTAGAAACTCACTCCCCCAATGCATATCCCTGCTATATACAGAGAGAGTAAAATTGAGCTCAGCCGTATTCCGCCGGCCCTCATTGCTGTAATTTCACTGTCATGGGATAAACGGCCTACAGAAATGAGAGCACCCATAATGGTTGACATGGGCATGGTCAAAGCAAGTGTAGGAGGAATAGAATAAAAGATTAAAACGAGTAGATCAAACACTGTTGCATACCCCCTCGCAACAAGCCTCACAAAACTCATCACCCTTTCAAGTAAAAGAATCATTGTAAAAAACGCCATACTTCCAATATACGGGGGTATAAATTCTCTAAGAATGTAGAACTTTAATATTTTCATTTTTCCAATATGAAAATGTCCTGGTGAATGTAAATTTATCTGCAGTCACTAATGAAGATTACGAGGTTTTAATAAAAAGTCAATATTAAGGCGATCTTTTGATTATTATTTTTCTGATTTCCTTCATCACTTGCCGATTTTTTTCTCCCTCAGCAGTAGGGGCAATTCATGAATTGCCCCTACCAATATTAAAGTACTTTCTATTATTTTTCTCACATATTATATTGCATTGAGCATAGTCATTTCAAAGGGAAAATAATGATTGAGAATGCTCTAATCCTCGCAGCCGGTACCGGTTCGAGGCTCAAACCCTTAACAGATCATGCGCCCAAGTGTTTAACTGAGATTAATGGTGTTCCCATACTTGAAAACACTCTCAATAATTTACTGTACACCAGCATAGAGCGCTGCACAATCGTAACGGGATATTTATCAGATGCAATCCAGGATACGATCGGGAGTCGGTATAATGATATAATCATAACATATCTTTACAACGAACACTATGCAAATACAAATGATATGTTTTCTCTGTGGCTTGCACGTGAAATACTACACGCAGGCACTGTTCTTCTTGAGGGTGATATATTTTTCAGACCTGAGACACTCAAAATGGCAATAACTCAAATGGACAGAAAGTCATGCTATCTTGCAGGAAAGTATAATGGAAAAGAAAACGAAATTCTCATAACAACGGATTCAAATAATAAAGTAAGGTCAATCGAAGTACTTCGGGATAATAAAGCAGGAGAAATAAAACAGAGCAATTATATGTCATCCGGAATGCTGATCATTCAGGATACATACGGAAAATATTTTTCTGAATGGTTAATAGAATTTGTCAATAATAAAAAAGTGAATTTACTTTTTGATGATGTATTAAGTACCTATGTCACGGCAGCCAACCTCTATATATTTGAAATTCAGCATAATGAATGGGTTGAAGTAGACACGCTCCAGGATGTCGGAGAAGCGGAAAGAGTATTCGCTTAGAACACTAATGTGGACAAGCCACATTCATGATTATAAAGATTTTCTTGCCTAAAAGGCAAGAAAATCAGGATTAAGGTACAACCTTTATATCCACACATCCTTTATAGAATCAGTAAAAGACCACCTGCAAAGCAGGTGGCTTTTACCAAGCCGTTTCGAAGCCTTGAAGGCAAAGCTAAAAGACATAACCACCGGCAAAGCCGGTGCTTCGAAACGGCAGCGCACTATATGAAAAACCGAATTTCAATATTATTGATTAATCCATGGATAACCGATTTTGCAGCATACAACTTTTGGGCGGAACCACTTGGGTTACTTTACATTGCTTCGATACTCAGGGAAGCAGGGGCTCATATTAATTATATTAACTGTCTGTGTAGCAGCTATAATAAAAATCCTAAACCAAAAGACACCGGATGTTCAAAATATATCCGGAGAATCATTAATAAACCGGAATGCCTGTCCTTTGTCCGCCGGAATTATGCAATTTACGGTATAAAAGAGGATGAGTTTATCAATAACTTATATAAAATTGACCACCCTGACATAGTTTTGGTCACTTCCTTCATGACATACTGGTATCCCGGTATTTGCAAGCTGATAAAGTTGGTGCGGGAGGGTCTTGGGAAAAGGGTTCCTGTTATCCTGGGAGGGATTTATTCTAAGCTATGCAGCAGCCACGCAAAGATCCACTCAAATGCTGATTTCATCTATACTGAAGATGATCTTGTTTATCTCTTAAAGCTCATCGAACGTACATCTGGTAAACAGTTCAAATCATACCCGCAGGTCAATAGGTTTTCGGATTTTCCTCTCCCATCACACGAGCTTCACAGAGGAGTAAACTTTTTCTCAATTCTGACAAGGAGGGGATGCCCTTATTCATGCAACTACTGTGCTTCAGGAATTCTCAGCCCCACCTTTTCCAGCAGGACAAAAGACTCTATAATTTCAGAAATATCAAAATATACAAAAACTCTCAAAACAAAAAATGTTGCATTTTACGACGATGCACTTCTTGTTGATTCTGACCACCACATAATCCCGGTTCTTGAAGAGATCATCAAAAAGTATCCGGGCCTTTCTTTTCATCTCCCCAATGGAATTCACGGGGGCCTTATAACAAAAAGAATTGCTAAAACTTTTTTCAGTGCAGGTATTCATACAATCCGAATTGGGTTTGAAACAGCGGATGAAGAGCTGCAGAAAAAAACAGGCAAAAAAACAACGAACAGCGAATACATTCAGGCAGTCAATTTTCTAAGAGAGGCGGGTTACCAGAGAAAGAATATCGGTACATACATTATGGCCGGGCTGCCCGGGCAGACTGCCCACGATGTTGAAGCATCGATCGATTTTGTATTTCAGGCAGGCGGAAGCCCCTACCTGTCCTACTTTTCACCAATTCCAGGAACAAAAATATGGAGAGAAGCTGTCCGATGTACACCATTTCCGGTTGATAGAGAACCCTTGTTTCAGAATAATACCATCTTTATCCTGGGGAATAAGAATTTTTCAGAGAATACCATACAATATTTAAAAAACAAGGCAGCAGAGCTGAGAAAACCGCATTAGCTCCTATAATCCATCAATAAGAACTTCTTTTCTTTCACTTCTCTTTTCCTCACCCCTACCTTTAAAATCAGTAACCTCTAAAAATTCTTCCAGGGCAATGTACTTTACAACTGCAGGTTTTTCTACCTTTATTTCAATCTCTTCTACTATCCATTGTCGCCAGCGCGGGGTTAATGCAGAATAGGGGCCATACTTATCCTCTAAAGTACCGCTCAATGTATAGTAGTCTACATACTTTTCATCAAATATTACAGTAATAGCATAGAGCCTGTCATTGAAAAATTGCAGGTATATATGAGGAACTTCAGGCTGTATTGATAATGAAAGTATTTTCCTTTCTTCTACAGTAAAAAATTCCACATCCCTGTTTTTCGGAACTTTCAGGATATCTCTTTCATCTGCAAAGCTCAGTACCTCCTCCCGGGCCATTCCAATATTAATCCCCATGAAACCAATGTCCTGGGAAAAGAGGGGAAAAGAGACAAATAAAAATACTAAATGAAAAAGTATGCTTTTCATAGGATAATCAATTAAATTATTATTATAGCCTGATGTGGATAAGCCACATTCAAGATTATAAAGATATTTTCTTGCAAACTAAAGTTTGTGCCTATTGTGCAAGAAAATCAGTATTAATACCTTAATAACAATTTCCTTGCTTTTTTGGCAAGGAAATTCTAAAAATCAAGAATGTGGCTTATCCACATCAGGGTACTAATTTTTATATCGGAAATAATCTCTACCCATAAAGGCAATTTTGAATGAAGTTTTTTATTTATTTCTTACTGTTAATAAAACCTTGAAAAATACCGTATTTTATCTTAGAATTTAAAAAGGGTAAAAATTGGAAAAAGATTATTACAGTATCCTCGGTATTTCAAGAAGTGCAAAAAAGAAAGATATTGCCAGTGCCTATAGAAAATTAGCTGCCAAATATCATCCTGACAAGCACGAGGGAAATCCTCTGGCAGAGCTTGCAGAAGAAAAATTTAAAGAAATCAACGAAGCTTATCACACATTGGTGGGTGACGATTATATCTACACAGTCCCGGCAAAAAAAACTGTCACGAAAAAACATGAAGACATCTCGCAGAATGCAAAAGATTTTCTCTATAAAGGGATAAATTTTTTAAATGAAGGTAATTTTCAGAAGGCTGTACAGAACTTTGAAGAAGCTCTCAAACATTCAAAGAATTCCAACCTCTACAACCTGCTGGGACTTGCCTACTTCGAAACAGGTGAATACGGAAAAGCAGTCGAACCTCTTGTAAGGGCAACGGAGCTCGATACTACAAACGGAAAATATTTCTTCGATGCAGGATATGCGTATTATCATCTCAAAGTATGGGATGCTGCAATTCATTATCTACTTGAATCATACAATTTGCTGGAAGATGATAAAAGGCTCGCTGCTGCCTGTGTATATCTTGCAATCTGTAACTATAATATCGGGAAAACTGCCAGGACAGAATTTTTTCTGGAGGAGTCAGTAACATACGATCCGGAGAATTCAAGTTATCAGATTCTTCTTAAAGAGTTCAGGCTTTTCCAGCAAAATGAGCACCCGCAAAAATGGAAAATGTTAAATAAAATAAACCGCTTTTCTTTCACATCACGGCTTGAAGAATCCCTTGGGAATCTTTTCCATACTATCTTTTCAAAATAGTACTTTTATATAAAAACTTTTTACAAACTAACTTCTACTGATTTCCCTTATAATATACAGCTAATGGATAAACCAAAAATTAAAAATTATTGACATATATATGTTATCTGTTAAAGTTATGAAAATACGATTTTAACATGAGGATATCAAGTTCGGCTAATAAAATGAAAAATTACGATATTGTTATAATCGGTCATGTAAGCCATGACATCCTGAATTACAGGGGAGAAGTTTCCAGATTTATCGGTGGGGCTGCCTATTTTTCCTCTTTTGCTGCCAAAAAGTCCGGTGCTGAACTGCTGGTTGTCACCAAGATGGCTGAGGATGATTTCGGGCTGCTTAACGGAATGAGTAAGGAGGGGATTGAAGTCCTGGCCATTCCCAGCCAGCAGACAACCTCTATTGAGAATATTTTCGTTACCGACGATGTGGATAACCGGAAAGTGAATCTTCTCTCCCAGGCTGATCCCTTCAGTATGGAGGATATACCGGAGGTAAAGGCCAGGGTTTATAATCTGGCCGGACTTTTCAAGGGAGAGTTTCAGCCTTCCATGATCAAAACCCTTTCCAGAAGAGGGAAGGTGGCGCTTGATCTCCAGGCCATGCTGAGGACCAGTGAACATGGGAAATTTACCTGGAATGATTGGGATGAAAAAGCTAAGTATCTGCCCCATCTGACCTACCTGAAGGCCGATTCCCTGGAGTCCAAAGTGATTACCGGAACGGAAGATCGAAGAAAAGCAGCACAAATCATGAACAGTCTTGGTGCAGAGGAGGTCATGATCACCCACTCCTCAGAAGTAATCGTCTATGACGGCAAAAAATACTATTCAGCTCCTTTCAAGCCAGGCAATCTGTCCGGACGTGCCGGCCGGGGTGATACCTGTTTCATCTCTTATATAACCCGAAAACTCAGCCAGGACACGGATGAATCCCTGAAATATGCAGCTGCGCTGACCAGTATAAAAATGGAAAGGCCCGGACCCTTCTCCGGTACCCGGGATGATGTACTGGCCAGGATGAAAACCTTCTAAAAAAAATCTGGTGTTAAAAAAGGAATTACATTTGGCATATTCAAATCCAATGGCATCGTTGATCTCTTTTAAAGGTAAGTGTAAAATTAGGTTTCAAGATATCTAAGTTTTTTAAGATACTCAATTGCCCGCTTAGCTGCTGTATCTCCATCCGGTAATGGCATGAACTCACCTGACACAAATCCTTTATATCCAGTATCAAGCAAGGTTTTTAATATAGATTTAAAGTCCAGGTGACCTGCTCCTGGATACCAGCGGTTTGAGTCGGCTACATGAAAATGAAACATTCTATCTCCACAATCACTTATGCACTCCTCAATAGACCTTTCTTCTATGTTCATATGAAATGTGTCCAGTAAAAGACCAAGATTTTCAGAACCAACTCGTTCAATAATTTCAATTCCCTGTACTGCTGTATTGATCAAAGGAGTTTCATATCGGTTTAAAGGCTCGACCGCAATCATAACCCCTTGTTCCACAGCCTTTTTTGCACATATCTTGAGAGCTTCCAGCAGCCAGTCAATTGCCTGTTTTTCCGAAATCCCTTCACGGATAACTCCTCGCATGGACCCTATTATTACTACAGCATTAATTTCTTTTGCCAGTAAAATATGTGATTCTATTCTTTCAATAGCCTTCCTGCGAACAGCAGGATCGGGATCAGTAAACGACAGACCCTCATCCTGCCATGACTGCCCTGTCCCGATTGCAGGAACTGACAATCTATGTTCTCTGATTACCTCCAGAATGTCATTATGATCTATTAATTCAGGGTCTCTAACAGCAAGCTCTACCCCATCGTAGCCATAAGAAGCAATCCGTGATACATTTTTTTTAAAATTTCCCTTAAATGCTAACGCTTTAAAACCAGTTTCTTGAGTCGAAAGCACAACTGATAGTCTCATGATCTTTATCCCTTCTTTAATAGAATGTTTGCTCAACAGGAATTAGATACATCACACCAAACTAACTTGAGATACCGGATATTTTACTCCAGGTGGATGGTCTCCGGTACTATAATATTTCAAAAAGCTTTACAGGACGATTTTCAGCGTAAGATAAACTTGCAGCTTTTCCTATAACCACAGCTAAACGTCCATCATTGCCTGTTACTGATGGAGACTCATCCTCAGCAACACATCGAATGAACTCCTTCATCTCAGCAATATATGAATCAATATAACGCTCCATGAAGAAGAAAAATGGCAGATCCTCTTTTATGGAATCAGATGTGCTTAACCTGACCGTATTGGGTTTATTATTTGATACACCAATCATGCCGCCAGATCCAAATACCTCAACCCTTTGATCATACCCGTATACTGCTTTCCTGCTATTGTCTATTGTACCGACTACTCCATTTTTAAACTTCAGAGTGACAACAACTGTATCCAAATCTCCAGCCCTGCCGATAGCAGGGTCAACCATGACACCTGCAACAGTATATACCTCCTCCACTTCACTTCCGATAAGATACCGGGCCATATCAAAGTCGTGTATTGTCATATCAAGGAAAATCCCACCCGAAACCTTTATGTAATCAACAGGCGGAGGTTCCGGATCTCTGCTTGTTATCCTCAGGATGTGGGGTTTGCCAATTTTACCCTCATGAATAAGCTCCCAGGTCCTCCGGAAATTAGGATCAAACCGGCGGTTAAAACCCACCTGAAGCTTGACACCATATTTTTTCACTTTTTCCAGGGCTTCATCTATTCGAGCAAGATCAAAATCAATAGGCTTTTCGCAAAAGATATGCTTTCCTGCCCCAGCAGCCTCTTCAATTAGCTGAGAATGTGTATCAGTACTCGAACAGATAATCACTGCCTCAATATCGGGATTCTCCATAATTACCCTGTGATCCCTGACAGCAGTCGAAATATTTAGCTCAGCTGCGCATCTTTCTGCTTCCTCAAGCTGTACATCAGCTACAGCAATAACTCTTGCCTCAGGTATTCGAAATGCAAGATGCTCGGCGTGCAGCCTGCCTATCCTTCCCGTACCTATAATACCTACATTGATTTTTGCTGACATGGATTTTTACTCCTATAGTTTGTGGAATGGACCAATGTGTGGAAGCTCATATACTGACTTCCATCCATTGCTGAAAGGCTCCTTTAAGAAAGGTTTTATCTCTTCGGCAGTACGCAGAGTAACCTTCTCAACAGGTGGAACAGTCCCTGCCGGAAAGGCTTCCAGAATCTGATCAGTCAGCAGGGTCAGATACTTAAGAATAGCAGCAATCGGCCTCTTAGCTTTTCTGGCAGCGGCAAGACTGGGTTTACCAACAACACCTTCAGGAGTCCCATAAATTTCTATGGCAAAATGGCCCTCACCCTCTGACCACCGGTGGGGCCTTCTAAATGGATCAACCGATATATCAAAGTGACCTTCAGGCAAAAAGGATTCACCCTCTGCGTCCTGAACAACGCTCATATCAACCATTTCCGGGAAAAGGAGCATGGCAACAGAGGTTTCACTTTCATCAGCATGAACAAAATTTGTCTCAAGACTATCATCCCTGCCTATTGGTATAAAAAATTCCCTTACTGCCCTGTGCCAATCCAGCACCTGGAAAATACCAGGAAGTTGGAACCTCTTCATAAACTCTTGAACTGCAGTCACGAGCATCCATAAATGACCATGGTTGTTTATCATTACAACTTTCCGGTAACCATCATTCCACAACCCGAGCATGGTGTAAATCAGTGTTTCTTTCACAACCTCCTCAGGCATAATGACTGTACCGGGCATTCCTATATGATGATACGGATGACCACCATAGTTTAACGGTGGAAAAGCCAGGTTTACTTCTTTAGCCTGCTTAGCCGTGTAGCGTCTCAAACCCTCCAGGATCTGGGTAACCATAAAGGTATCAAGGCCCGAATTTGCATGAAGACCATGGTTCTCAGTACTACCAACCGGCAAAAATACAATATCATTCTTCCTTCTTTTTTCGATACATTTTACCCTGGGCGTATTCTGTATATAGCAGCCAGCCTTCCCCAATTCCGATGTTGAGGGAATCTCATAATCTTTCAGAATCCCTTCTATTTTTTCTTCTGAGGCATCCCAGATCTCCTTTTTTAACCTTCCTACTGTATTATCCTCAAAAATAATCTCAGGATATTCTGTTAAAAGCCATTTTTTCCCCATCTCTCTTCCTCCTTAAAGATTATAATGCTAAACTATTTATTAATATTTTCATACCTTAAATAATTAATTGAAAAGATAAACCGGTCATTAACACCTCTATATTCATCGACAGTTGACGCTTTTGAAAACATTTTTACAATCTTAACTCTTGTTCAATTGTCAAAGCCTGGTGGATTTTATAAATCCATAATGCAGGTTATCTTACACTCCTGTTTATCCGTTCTCAGCATCACAATATTTTCTGGTAATTCATCAAGCTTTATCTCTTTAGTAATTAATGGCAGCATATTCATACCGGAAGCCATTGCTTCAATTACCCCTGGGAAGTTTCCATGCCCGGAGTGTCCCTGAGAACCAACAATTCTGGCCCTCCTTACCTGCAGCACCTCAG
>JAUVYC010000178.1 GCA_030603285.1 Spirochaetota bacterium | reverse complement strand
CTGGAAAAACTGATGATTCCCATGAGAAGGAAAGAAATAATGGCCTGTTTAAAACCAATGGAAGAAATAAATGCTTTCCCCAGACTTTTCTGCCCATCCGCACAGGGAAATACATATCCTGTTAGTGCAACCCCTCCTCTGCTTAATGCAGGGACAGCTGTAAGATAAAAGGGATAGCCATCCGACTCACCTGTTAAGATTTCATAAAACAGGCATATTTTCACAAGGTAAAGGGAAAATGCAAAAATAAAACCAATAGCTCCCAGCCTTGAATCTCTCATAACGGACAAGATTTCATCTTTTTTCTTTTTTCCCGATAAAAATCCGTCAATGGTATCAATGAGCCCGTCAGCATGCAGGGCTCTTGAAAAAAACAGAATAAAGACACACATGATCACTGAGATCGTTAACGGTGTAAGTCCCTTGAGTAAACTGATCGGATAGAGAAAAAGGCCGATTGTTATTCCGGCAACAGGGAAAAAAATAGTAGATTTCCCCGTGTCCTCCGGCTGTGCTGTTATTTTCCCGAGCCCGGGTATTATGGTTAAAAAACCGAAAGCAAATAAAAATTGTCTTATAACTTTTTTCATCACCTGTGTTCAATACAATTATGCTTCTATCTTCTTATCAACACCGGCCTGGTCGAAGGTTGCCATTTCATAATAAATGTGCATCGCAGCATCGATAAGTTCAATCGCAAGCGCAGCACCGGTACCTTCCCCGAGCTTCATACCGAGATCAAGAACAGGCTTCTTACCGAGGTATTTGGCAAAAATATCGTGTCCCTTCTCCGCAGAGAGATGTGATAACACAAAATAGTCTGAAATATCTTCGTTAAGATCCTGTGCAATAATTGCCCCAGCAGTAGAGATAAACCCGTCTACCACGGCCAATTTCTTTTTTATTGCAGCTCCGATAATCAGCCCGGTTATCCCTCCGATCTCAAACCCGCCTACTTTTGAAAGAACATCAACAGGGTCTGCGGGATCCGGGTTATTTACCGATATTCCTTTTTTTATCGCATTCACTTTTTTCATAAGGGCATTGTCATCAATACCTGTCCCTCTTCCTGTAATCTCCTGTACCTCTATTCCTGTTAATACACTTACAATTGCAGAAGAGGGGGTTGTATTCCCGATTCCCATATCACCGGTTCCAAGTATATCAAAATCATAATCCAGTGCAAGCTCAATTCCTGTTACAATCGATTTTTCGGCCTGCTCCCTGGTCATGGCCGGCCCTTTTGTAAAGTTTTTTGTTCCATAATCAATTTTTCTCCCCACACAACCTTTAAAATCCAGGTCACTTGCTACACCCATATCAACAACAACAACACTGCACCCGGCATGTTTTGCAAGAACATTTACCCCTGCACCTCCATTCAGGAAGTTTGCCACCATCTGGGCTGTCACACTCTGCGAATATGCTGAAACACCTTCCTCGACTATCCCGTGATCTCCGGCAAGTGTGAAAATGACTTTTTTTTCATATAACGGGTCCACTGTTCCCTGAACAGAAGCAAGCTGTCTGCAGAAAGATTCGAGCCTGCCGAGACTGCCCAGCGGTTTTGTCTGAGAATCAAGCCTTTTCTGAACACCGGTGGTGATATTCCTATCAACGGGATTAATTTTATCAAGGTAATCCTTGAGACTTTTCAATTTACTCTCCTGATTTAGTTATTTCTAGAATTCTTTCAAAAATAGGATCTTTTTAACTTTTTTTCTCTCCGGATACGATCAAATGCCAGCCCTATAAGTTTATCGATGAGATCAGTCTGCGGGATGCCGCTTGCTGCCCACAGTTTTGGATACATACTAATTTCAGTAAACCCAGGTATTGTATTAATCTCATTCACAAGTACTTCACCATTATCTTTTATAAAGAAATCGACTCTCGCAAGGCCTTCACAGCATAAAACCTTAAACGCTTTAACAGTAAGCTCCTGTACCCTTTTTGTCTGTTCGGGCGGTATTTTTGCAGGTATTTCTAAAAGAGCACCTTCTTTATCTACATATTTTGCATCATAGGAGTAAAACTCATGTCTGGGCTTTATCTCACCAGGAACTGATGCAATGGGATTTTTATTTCCCAGCACCGAACATTCGATCTCTCTTCCTTCAATGAACTCTTCAATAATAATCTTACTGTCATACTGGAATGCTTCATGCACTGCATCTTTAAAATCTTCTTTCCCCTTTACCTTAGTGATCCCCACAGAGGATCCGAGGTTTGCAGGTTTAATAAACAGAGGCATGCCGAGAGTACGTTCTGCCTCAGTAAATTCAATTGCATCCTTCTTTGTCCAGTCATAAACGAGAAATGCGGGTATAGGTACGGCAGCATCACGGAATAAACGCTTCATTACATCCTTATCCATTGCTGCTGCTGTTCCGAGCACATCCGAGCCGACAAACGGAAGGCCCGCAAGCTTTAATAATCCCTGAATTGTGCCATCCTCACCAAATGTACCGTGCAGAACCGGAAAAACAACATCAATGGTGCCGATTGACCTACCGTCCGGCAGGATTAGAAACTCCTGTTTTCCCCTGTACGGTATCACAGACATCGAATCTGTAAACTCCGGGAGCGCTGGTGATTCAGCATTCTCGAACAACTGAAAATACACAGAATCATCTATATGGTTCCACCTGCCCTCTTTATCAATCCCGATCAGGATGACTTCATATTTCTGCTTATCAATGGCCTCTATAATATTTTTTGCAGATTGGAGGGACACTTCATGCTCTGCAGACCTCCCTCCAAAAAGAATTCCAACTCTTATTTTTCTTTTCATTCCGGAACCCTTTCTTAATCTTTGTTGGTACCTTAAAAAGATATCAATGAGGATCTATTTTTCTCTTTTGGCTTTTCCTTTTCCAGGGTAAAAGACCACCTCCAAAGCAGGTGGCTTCCTTTTGGCAGTAAAAGACAACCTGCAAAGCAGGTGGCTTTTTCCAAGCCAAAAGGCTTTTAAAGGCATAGCCTTTGAATTAATCTTTTTAGGAATATTATAGACCACCTCCAAAGGAGGTGGCTTCCTTTTGGCAGTGAAGGCCGGAGAAATGGGGATAAATAAAAATTAAACGTGAAACCTGTGTTCGGCTTCTATTAACAGCTTCTGAAAATGTCTTCTACAGTCTCCCTTTTCCTGATAATCCGTGTCTTCCCGTCTTTAACAACAACCTCAGCAGGCCGCGGACGGGAGTTGTATTGTGATGCCATAGAGTATCCGTATGCCCCGGCATTACAGATACAGACGATATCTCCTTCATTAAATATCGGAAGATTTCTATCCACAATCCCGTTATCATCCCTGGTAAACGTATCCCCGGACTCACAGAGATTCCCTGCAATTATTTGAGGCTTTCTAACTCCGTCGTTATTGTCTGCATGGATTATGTTATGATAACTGCCGTACATTGCAGGGCGCATAAGATGATGAAATCCGGTATCTATCCCGACAAACCGGTGTCTTTCGCCCTCTTTTACAGATATAACAGTTGCAAGAAGAAAACCGCTTTCCGCAACAATATATCTTCCAGGCTCGATAACAAGCTTCAAAGGCCTGCCGTAAGAAGCGCAGAACCGGTTAAACTCATCTGCAATTTTTTTCCCTAAAATCTCCATATCAATTCTCTGCTCATTCTCCCTGTACGGCACTCCTATCCCTCCTCCGAAGTCAATGAAATCAAGGTCTTCAAAGTTACCGGCAACATCAAGGAGAACATCCATGGCCTTAATAAACATCTCTGGTTCAAGGATCCCTGACCCTATATGCTGGTGTATTCCCTTTATTCTGAGCCCGAATTCTCCTGCAATCTTTTTTATCTCCGCTACCTTCGAATAAAGAATTCCAAACTTGCTCTCCGGCCCAGCCGTTATGACATGATCATGGTGCCCAGCCCCAACATTCGGATTAATCCGGATACAGAGATCTTTCCCCGGATATTTTTTTCCAAACAGCTTCAGATGTGACATTGAATCAAGGTTTACCATTAAATCCCTTGACACTGCATATTCTATCTCCTCCCATAGTACATTGTTTGCTGTAAAGAGAATCTGATCCGGGGTGTATCCTGCTTTCAATGCCGCATACACTTCACCAGGTGAAACAGCATCAATCCCTATACCCTCCTCTTTAAGTATCTTCATTATCTCGATATTTGTATTCGCCTTGCACGCATATTTTATCTCTTTATTTTCATAGTATATTGCATTTTTAAACTCTTCAGCTCTTTTTCTGATGGTATCTTCCTCATACACATAAAGGGGGCTCTTAAACTCACTGATGAGCTCCCGTGCAGCGACGCCTCCAAGGAATAAACGATCATTGCGTACTTCCATATTCGAACCCCATCACCTCGTGATTTAGACCTTAATTTATACAATAATCCAGGGATGGTCTATTAAAATTGGCTCCTCACGTACCATTGATTAAATCGGCGCTCTGCTCAATCAGATTTGACATAAAATTGTAAGAAAGTTATCATATTATATACAACAGTTTCATTTCTTCAAAACTAATTTGATAGTAGGCGCTTAATACCGATTTTCTTGCCTTTTAGGCACAAACTTTAGTTTGCAAGAATATTTTTATAATCAAGAATGTGGCTTGCCAACATTAGGGGTAAAAAGATTGAATATCATCATCCCAATCAAACAGGTGCCGGAAACAAGTAATGTGAAAATGGATGAACAAACAGGTACAATGGTAAGAGAAGGGGTTGAAAGTATAATTAACCCATTGGATCTCTATGCGATTGAAGTAGGCATTCAGTTGAAAGAAGAACACGGTGGAAAGATTATAACAATAACCATGGGCCCTCCATCAGCAGAAAAGGCCCTGCGGGAAGCAATAGCCATGGGCTGTGATGATGGTGTATTAGTATCGGGGCGGGAGTTTGCCGGTTCAGATACCAGGGCTACCTCCTATGTATTAGCAGAAACTATCAAAAAATTAGGGGATTATGATTTAGTTATAGCAGGTGAACGGGCAACAGACGGCGATACTGGCCAGGTTGGGCCTGGAATTGCTTCTTTCCTGGATCTGCCTCTGTCTACTTATACAAGTAAGATTGTTGAAATTAGTAATAAAAATATCGTCGTAGAACGATTAATTGAAGAAGGTTATGAAACGTTAAAAATGACATTACCTTCTTTAGTAACTGTAGTGAAAGAGATAAGTTATCCCCGCCTTCCCACTTTAAGAGGTAAACAAAGGGCTAAAAAGACAGATATTCCTATATGGTCAAAAGATAATTTATATCTGGATACATCAAAATTAGGCCTTGAAGGTTCACCTACCAGAGTGATAAAGATCAACCATCCCAGAGTTACCAGAGAGGGAACAATTGTGAAGCCAACTGATGAAGAGAGTTTAGCCCGAACTGTGAGCCAGATGTTACGATTCATACAGGAAAAACAATTGATTAAAGGAAAGCACCATAAATGAATTATCATGGCGTATGGATAATAGCGGAAGCTGATCAGGGAAAAATCAGAGATGTGTCGTTTGAGCTTTTAACCAGAGGGCGAAAATTAGCTGATAAATTAGGTACGGAACTGGCTTCAGTATTGATAGGAAACAATATCAACAATAATGATGTTCAGGAGTTCATCTACAGGGGAGCAGACAAAGTCTATGTAGTCAATGACCCGAGGCTAAAATATTTTATTGTCGAAAACTACAGCAATGTCCTGGAAGACTTAATAAATGAATATAAACCGGAGATTATCATTGCAGGAGCGACAACAACCGGACGAACCTTAATGCCATATGTGGCTATTAAGGTGAATGCAGGATTGACCGCTGATTGTACTGAACTTGATA
>JAUVYC010000043.1 GCA_030603285.1 Spirochaetota bacterium | reverse complement strand
ATAATCGCAAGCCCCGGTCTTCCTGCTCTCCTGCACCCTTCCCTGCCATACTGCATTGCTCTGATTCCTGCAAAAACCTCTGTAGGGGCCCCTGCAGCAGTTCGAATATGACCCAATGTATTAATAATCGGTATACTTATGGTTTTGGCTTTACTAATACGTGCATAGGACTCTACGAGCCGTAATGCATTTTCTTCTGATGTATTTGTACCTGATCCTACATGGCAGTGTGGAAGCTCATCTGAATCGGGGAGCCTGCTTTTCATTACGCACCTATCAGGACCTTCTCCGAAATAAGCTTCTTTTGGCGCATCATCAACTGCTTCAAGAACTTCTGATTTTGTAAACTTGATAACTCTTTCCGTATCAGTAATGTATGTCCCAACCTCAGAATAAAAGTCAACTGCTGCTTCATAAACCCTGTCAGCATATGCATCATCCGTGTTTACAACCTCTTTACTTTGCCGTTTTAGATCATATTTTTTAAGGACCCGCCTTAAAGCAGGGATAAATACTTTAACATCAAAGTCTTTCTGTGTCATCATTGGGCCTGTTGCAGCTCTATCTATTACATCAATAAAGTTTACCATAATTATTTACCTCCCTTTTTATTAGCAATTAATCGTTCAGCAATTTCAACCGCTCCAACAGCCGAATCGCTTGTCCCGTCAGCACCTATCTGTTCCGCCCATTCCTTATTTACAGGTCCACCACCGACAAGGACTATGTACTTTTCCCTTAGACCTTTTTCTTTCAGATAATCGATAACATCCTTCTGGTAAGTCATCGTCGTAGTCATAAGTGCTGACATTGCTATAATATCAGCATTTTTTGCTTCTGCCTGTTCTACAAAAGAAGTAGGAGAAACATTTGCCCCAAGATCAAAGATCTCAAACCCGTGTGTTTTCATAAGTGTTATAACAATGTTTTTCCCAATTTCATGAATATCAGTGAGAACTGTGCCGAATACAACTGTACCCGAGGTTTCCAGCTTTTTTCCTGCAGCTTCGAGTTTTGGTTCAATAATCTTCATACCTTCCTGAAATGCTTCAGCTGCCATGAGCATTTCGGGCAGGAAAATTTCTCCGGCACTAAACGAATCTCCAACCTGTTTCAACCCCGGCATCATGCTATTCTGAATGACCTCCAGAGGATCTTCTTTGTCGATGACGCTGTTTATTGCTTCAACGACCACATCCGTATCGCCATCTACAACCGCTTCCGATATTTTTTTAAATGTCTCTTTTGTACCCATTAATAATCCTCCATTTTAAATTTATATTGACAGCTTATGAGATGTCCCTTATTCAATAAGGTTAAACGTTAATGTTCTTTGATTAAAGGTTTCACTGATCTGAGAACATTTCTCTGGATTTTTACCGTAGGGAGATACACAATTTCATTTACTTTTTTTGGAATGCCTCAATATATGAGTCAGCATATATCTCTTTATCCATTATTAACTCAGCAGTAAGAATAGTGTTTATCAACTCTTCATCCAAAACATTTAATATGGCAGCATCACATCCATTTGCAATGAGCATTGATAGGAAGACCCTGTTAATCAGGATTTTATGCTTTGCACCATTTGAAATATTTGTTAAACCGCAGACAATATGACATGGTGGATCAGAGAATAATTGGAATTGATTTGCTGCGCTGAGAATTTCTTTTGCCTGCGGCTGCATGAACTTCAACGGCATGATAATTGGGTCCAGGAATATCTGTTCAGGTGAAAGACCAAATTCCATAGCTTTCTCAATTATTTTCCCTGCATTTTCAATACGTTTATCGGTTGTAGCAGGACTTCCCGCTTCATCCATCACAAGCCCGATAATAGATGCATTATGTTCTGCAACGATGGGAAAGAGTTCGTTCATTTTTTCCTCTACTGCTGTTGTGGAGTTTACCAGCGGTGGTTTTTTGCATACAGGCATTGCTTCTTTGAGCATTACAGGTTTATTGTTATCGATCGATATAGTAGTATCTACTTCTTCCTGCACCATTTCTATCATCCAGCAAAGATCCTCAGGTTTGTTTGAAGCAGTACCTAGATTTACATCAAGATAGTCAGCATTTGCATCAGTCTGCTTTCGAGCCCACTCTTTTATAACATCTCCATCTTTGTTAATAATTGCATTTTTAATATCTTTAAAACCTGCATTAATCCTCTCTCCGATTAAAATCATTTGAATCCTCCTTTACATTAAGCTCTTTATTGTATTCTGAACACTTTTTATTGCTTCCGGATGAGTCATAATCAGGATATCTGCGCCTGCCTGCAGATATCCTTCAGCGCATGCAGCTTCCCACATTGGTCCGCGTTTTTCCAGTTTACCCCAGCCAGGCAGAACATCATCATCTGAAAATGCTTCTTTTACTCTATACGTTTCACCAGCAACATCACAGATCTGGGGCGCTGCCATGAGATTATCGCCTTTAAGTCCTGCAATCCTGCCACGTTCTATAATAGTATAAACATAATCAAACCCATAACCCAGTGCTGCAGTGGTCTGGAACATCACAACATCCTTTAAATCAAAATCAGCATCCTGGAGGAGAATATTTACCTGTTTTCCGATATTAATATCAACCGGTGCTTCAGAAATGATTTTATGCTTATCAGCTTTACAGATCGCAACGATTGTCATATAGTTTGATTCTTTCGCAGAACCGATCAAACAGTTTTCCCCCTTTGCAGCCTGTGAACATTCCGGTAGAACGTGGTTATCTTTTTCATCGTCACCGCATCCCCAGATGATAAGAGGAACATCTACTGCTTTCAGTACCTGCTCCACTACCTTTGCGCAATCTGAAGGAGAAGCATCTTTGCCGGCCGGATCGGCCCCTATCATTTTAAGGCTTATTAAATCTACCCCGTACTCCTGAACAGATTTTTGTGCCCATTCAACAGGTGAGTTTATCTCTTTCCCAATAGCATTTTTTATTACCTCTGGCCAATCAGGTACGGTATCAGCAACAAATCCCGAAATTACCGGATTATACGGTATTTCACCTTCAAAGGTTATAAAAGGGAGTGTGGTTTCACCGCCCACAGTTACTGTTTTGCTGCGTGTTCCACCCTGTGGTTTTGTGGCGCCCAAAGTAACAACGTTAATCTTCGATGTCCATTTTTCCTTTACATCAGGAATCTCCATTTTTACCTCCTATTTTATCTATTATTTGTTTTATAAAATATTTCGTCGGGGAATTGTTTAAAACACTCAATGGCTTCCCCTGGAAAACCGCCTTATTCAATCCGGTATCAAATGGCATATCACCCAAATATTCCATATCTAATTCCTGAATATTTTTCAGCACATCCTGTTTTCTTTCATTATTCACCATATTTGTAACTATAAATTCTTTTTTGATTTCGTTTTTTAAATCCAAAATAATTTTTTTTATACTTCTTGCTGTATTTATTGATATGGGATTATCATTAACCACTACAAGAAGGGCATCTATATTATACGTTGTTCTCCTGCTGATATGTTCAAGCCCTGCTTCATTATCCATGACAATCCATTTATACGATGGGAATAGCTCCTCGGTAAATTTTCTAACTAAGCTATTAAGATAGCAGTAACATCCAGAACCTTCGCCGCGGCCCATTGTGAGAAGATCAAATCCCTTTGCTTCTTCGATGATCTGATGAAGGCCTGCTTCAACATAGTTAGCTTTGGACATTCCTGGAGGAAAATCTTTTATTGCCTCAAGAACATCTTCCCGCAGCTCCCCAAGAGTCTGCCTTACTTCTATGCCCAGCATAGTACCAAGGTTTGCGTCAGGGTCTGCATCAACCGCAAGTACCGGCCCCTTATTTTTTTCACATAAATGTAAGACTAAAAGAGCTGCTATGGTTGTTTTTCCTGTTCCGCCTTTTCCTGCAACAGCGATACTCTTTACCAAAACTAAATATTTCCTCTCTTAATAATAATCTGCAATATTATAAATTGCATTTTGTAGGGCAATTCATGAATTGCCTTTACACCGTTAAAGTAAACTGCTCAATATCTGTATGAGGCAGAAAGAGAGCCTTCTTGAACTCCTCTACATAATCATTTGCTCCCATTAAATCATAGTAAGTTGTTATATGCCGTATTTCTGCAATCTTTTGAAATGCCTCCTGGTAGAATGCTACTATTTTAGCTCCTCTAATTGAGGTATTTCCTACAAACTCTATTTTCTCAAGCTGTATATTCGGTATTAAACCTATGGAAATCGCATTTTCGATATTAATATAGTTCCCAAAAGCACCTGCTATATAAAAATTTTGAATGTCTGAGAAATCAAGGTCAAGTCTCTTTAAGAGTATTTTCATTGCAGAATATATGGCTGCTTTTGCCGTGATCACATTTTCAATGTCTGATTCTGTTATGTATAGCGGCTTTTTGTTCCGGTTATGTTTTCTTTCGGGAAGGGTATAACTTTTCACCCCCTTTATTGTTGTAATCACGTCTGATCTATTTTCTATAAAATTTCCGGAGCGGTTTATATATTTCATCTTTAAAAGAACACTCACAATGTCAATAATACCGGAGCCGCAAATACCTTTTGGCGGCTTATCACCGATTGTATCAAATGAAATCTCTCCATTCTCAATATAAACTTTCTCGATTGCACCGGTTTCAGCCCTCATCCCACACGCAACACCCGCACCTTCAAGTGCAGGTCCTGCAGAGGCTGAAGCAGCTACAATCCAATCTCTGTTTCCAATCACTATTTCCCCATTGGTCCCAATATCTACGAAAAGGGATATCTCTTTTTTTTCATTGATCCCTGTCGCAAGAATACCGGCAGTGATGTCACTCCCGACCCATGCGCTTATCCCCGGAAGTGAATAAAGTAAACCTCTTGGATTTATCTGTATTCCGACTTCAGCAGCGCGTAGTGGAGGAGGTTCGACTGAAGTAGCAACGTATGGATATCGGCGTATATTATTGGTTGGAAGCCCCAGAAGGAAATGCCCCATTGCAGAATTCCCCGCACAAACTACTGCTGTAATGTCTTTAAGATTCACTTGATTGGTACGTGCAAGAGTTCTAATCAACTCATTAATATCTTCAGTTAATAATTTCTGAAGTTCTTGGTCCCCTCTTTTTTCAGCAGATATCATTCTCCGTGTCACTTCTCTTCCATAAATGCCCTGTGAATTAAAACAGGCTTTCGCATCAATTGTCTCAAGGGTATTTGAATCCACAAGGTGTGTTACAATTGTTGATGTTCCCATATCAACAATGACCATAAAATTCCTACCTTCGGTATTTCCTCCCTCAACATTCATGATTTCACCTACATCTTTCCTTAATCCCAGTGTAACCGTTACACAGTAATTATTTTTGCGCAATATTTCAGGGACTTTTTTCATAATTTTCAGGCCCATCTGCATCGAACAAAAAAAATCCAGCTTCTTACAGATTGCTTCACAGAGCCTCTCGTGATCTGCTGTATTATTTGCCAGTGATGGATTGTCAAGCTCAAGATACAGCTTTACTGTTAATGGAGAGGGTTGATACTGTTTAATGAATAATGTTTCTTCAAAGCTTATAAAACGGTCAGCATCTTTATCTGCTTTAATTTTTTCCCTGGCCAGAGTCTCTTCAGGAATCTCGATAACAAGATCACTGCCAACGTTAGTCATACATGCAAGAACTACTCCACGTTTCACCTCTTCGCGAGTTAATTTGCCTGAAATTTCCCCCGTGATTTCTCCCTTTTTGACGATCATCTTACATCGTCCGCAGATACCGTCACCGCCGCATAGATTCTGTATTGTAATACTGGCTCTTAACACCGCCTCGAGCAGGGAAGTGTCTCTTTCCACGATCACCGATTTATTCTGTGGATAAAATGTTACTCTACAATCTTTCATTCTATGATTTCCAGGTGTTTGTTAGAAATGCCGGTATTTCACGAGCTTTTTCAGGCCCGATAAGCACTTCACTCCATTCAGAAGTATCCTCGATTTCAGCCCTGAAAATGGGGAGGAGGCCCGGGATAATCAGCTTCTTGTGTTTTACTTTTTCAGCAACTTTCTGCTCCTGTATTGTTTTTACAACTTTTTCCGCCGATATTTTATCCCCTGCATATGCATTGAGCACACCAAGGCCTTCAGTATCAACTACACAGATATAGGTCGGCACCTTACTCCTTTCAACTTCTGATTCTACAGAAAAGTAGGTGAGAGAAAAGTTTGTTGTGAACATCACGGGTGAATTTTCATCAGGGTTTCCAATCTCATAGAGCTTTGCTTCGACCGTATTGGGAACCTGTGGATCGGTATATACGTTCTGAACGACAGTCATAATTGTAAGAAGTTCCCATGGCTCAGTATTGTCCACGATGACAATACCCGCATATTTTGCAGCAAATGCACTTGCTATAACAGTTTCATCGTTTGAATTCTCAGCCTTTATTTCAACCATAGCCGGATATCCAAACGGTCGAAAATTTTTCCTGAGACTTGCTCTTCGAGTTATAGTGAGCGAACGTACTGTATCGCCAAGATCCTCAGAACCAAAGGAAAGGATCATGTCCTCTACTCCCTTATCCTTTGCTTTCTGTGTTAAATCTGAAAGTTCTTCGAGACTGCTTCCTGTAACAGCAAGTGGCAATTTCATGGATGAAGCAATTTCGATAAAAACATCTATATTGGAAGCATCTGCTCTGTAAATAAGAGGATATACATCTTTTACAGCTTCACAGGCATCCTTCATTATTGATGCATCTTTTCCAATCAGGATGAGAGGAACATTACTTTTATCAGCAATAGACTTTACCCTTGATACCGGGTTATCACATCCGTCAACCTCAACAGCAGCAAGCTCTACCTTCAGCGTTTCTCCTACTCTCTGAAATACAGAACCATTAATTAATTCACACTTTGCAATTGCTTCATCATCCGAAAGTGAGGCAGGAATACGGACTGCGATACCGCAGGGACGGTGAAATTTCTCATCGTGTCTGAACATGACAGTTTCCTGCCCTATTTCAAACTGCTTTCCCGAAGGGCCAACCTTTACTAATTTCATAGGCGGGGTTGAAGCTTCTGACAGCGCTGCTTTTGCTTCATCAGAAACAGGCGGACAATCTGTTAATGACTTCTGCTTTGCAGCGACCTGCATTGCGAATGCCATACAGGTTGGAAGTCCGCACTCCTTGCAGTTTGTTTTTGGTAATAATTTATAAATCTGCATACCTGTTAAAGCCATTTTTCATCTCCTGTATATGTAATATTGTAATACTATTTCATATTTCTAAAAATGACAATTAAAATTCTATTCCCTGCCTACATTGGTAAAGCAATTCATGAATAGCCCTGGTCAATTCATGAATTGCCTACTTAAAATATTGATTCCATTTCAAGTGCAGGATGTCCTATACTCTGTAAATATTCTACAAGCTTCTCCGGCTCTTCTGCATCCTCTTCTGTCGCTATCTTGTCATACAAATCGGCCAGTCCCATCTGCTCTAACTGTGCCTTTAGCCTGTCTCCTACCTCTTCTTTCAGCTGTTTGCTCATCCATACTATTCTCTTCTGCCCGCCTTCCGCTGATATGAACTTCGGACTCGATATATACAGCCTACCTATCCCGGTAAACCCGGGCATCTGTATCCCTCCTCCTATCTGTCCCGCAAGCGTCGAAAACGTCATCCCTATTGGCGACATCCCGGTAAAATCCCTGTCCACTATCATTATCCCATTCGCTTCAGGTACCACCGCAGCGATACATTCAAAGCATCCACATGATGTCATTGGCTCTTCCATTATCGAATATGCATTGAACTTCTTCAGATTCCCGTTAGATTTTACTTCAATATAGTCATTTATATTCTTCCACTGCCCCTTCACAGGATCTATGCACTCTCCCTTCGCTACCGGCTCATTCGGTCCATGAGCATCAATCTTATACGATGCCTTGCAGTCCAGCCATGTATACGCTCCACACAGCCCCAGCCGCTGTGGTGTTACTATACATACATGACTCGGTGCATACGATTGACACAGCGTGCAGGAATAGTAATCCTCTACATCTTCATCCGTCATCCCGCCGATCATGTCATCACGATGTCCATACACCTTCCGTGCACCTTCAATTAATTTCTTCACCTCTTTTTCATCCGTATACAGCCTTACCTGAACCCTGTCCACTATCCGCCTGAACTCCTCATGCATCTTCGCAACCAGTATCTCACCAAAATCCTTTACCTTAAATCCCTTGCTCTGCGCCTCTTTGCTTATCCTTACCCATATGATCGCTCGCTGCCCCATATGAAATATCCCGTTCGCGCAGGAGATAAACTCATGTATTCTCCTCTCAAGCACCGATTCAAAGTCCTCCTGAAACTCCCGCCCTGCTACATCCACTACTATCGCCAGTGGATACGCCTCTCCTTCCTTCATCTCATCAATTTCCTGTCCTATCACTTCTATCTTTCCGTCTTCTACTTCATCCATCGGTTTCATCCTCAGAAACTCAAAAGCATCCGTGTATTTCCCTCCAAACTGTACATACATATCTTCTTTCCTTACCCGTTCGCCCTCAAACCCGGCTCCAAAGGGTACCGGTATAGGAACCTTTTCAAGTTTAATCGTTAATCCCCTCAATTCTATAGCACGGTTGATGATGTCATCCAGCTTTATCCCTGAAATCACATGCTCATAGGTACATATCCCCGTAGGCAGTATCTCCGGGAGATTCACATCCGATATCACCGGAAATCCAAAATTAATCGCTCCCGCTGCTGTCGCATACTTCTCATCTATGATTAACTGGTCCTCCGGTATCCCAGGATCAACCCCCAGCGCCATCACAAATGCATGCACCCTGCCTTTATTATACATGAGTATTTCTCGCGCAGCCTTCATATCTCCCGGTTCTACCCCTCCAAAAGTCATCGCTGACCGCGTTGCAAAGTTGAGCGCATGAACCGCAGCTGTTATCTCTTTTCCATAGGGAACAAGAAAGGTATCCCAGTTCATTTCAATCCTTTCTTCTGCGAGCTGCTCTGCTATCGCTCTTCCTCCGCAATGCCCCGCCATGAACACCAGTATATTCCGTTCCTGCAGACCTCGAATGAGTTTTACCGCTTCTTCATTGGTCTCAGTGCATCCCGCAATCGCGACAAATCCAGGCATCCTCCCGTCAACAAGCTTTATCCCCTGCATTCTCAACACACTATCATCCGTATATCCGAGCCATATCCCATCCACAGGATTTGGCCCGTTCACATACTTCAGGGATTCTATTATCTCCTCCGCTATCAATGTCGCTACTCCGGAATCGAGTGTATCCCCCAGATACGGAAGCCACATCTCATCACTCGGTATATCTCTCAGTAACTTCTTCGCCTCCTGCAGGGATTCTTCAAGGTCTCCTGCCTTCTCCACTTTCTGCCCCAGAAAAAGCAGCATAATCGGCAGGTAATACGCAGTATTGGGATACTTAATAGGGGTATCTTTTCCCTTCTCTTTTATCGCTTTCCCAAGATCTTTCTCAGCCTGTGCCACAATCTTATGAGCTCCTCTAATTGCAGCAGTTGCAATAATCTTTGACATGTTATTACTCCTTCAATGTTAATCTATTATAGATTGTTATTTATGAGCTCTGACGTAGGGGCAATGCATGAATAGCCCCTAATCATTAATAAACTTTTCTGTTTTTCAATTTGTGAGAAAACCGCCCTGCACACGATATTATTATTATAAAATAAAATTATTTCAGCACTCTTTGCTTCTTTCTCACCCGGAAATCCCGGATTCACGACTCCTGGCTGCAGCCATACCCAGTGCAACGGCAGTCCTTTTCCGCCTGCACTCAGGACACATCCGGGCTCGCTCCCTGAACTCCTTCCAGTCAATCTTTACCCTGCCCATCATCAGCGCAGCCACCGGCTCACTAACCATCCGTGCACCACACCTCTCGCACACTAGCATCTTTACCCGTGTCTTAAACGGTGATATCTCTACCTCCCCACTCTCCTCATGTATCCTTATCCGTATTGTCCCTACAGGACATACTACAGCACATGCACCGCACCCGATACAGTCCTCCGATGCAAGCAGGAAGGGTGTTGCCACCACACGTTCCACACCACGGCCCGCAAAACTTATCGCAGAACAGCCTATCACTTCTTCGCACACACTTGTACACAACCCGCACAATATACAGTTCCGCTGGCTCTCAGTAACCTTCGGATACGGCGTCCCCTGCACCCCCATCCGTTCCGCCAGCTCCTTCAACTCTTTCGATTCAGGCGACCTCGCAAGCAAAAGCTCCATCACTCCACGCCGCGCCCGCTGGACCCTCTCACTCTTTACACTCACAACTAAATTACGGCGAACCGGGTAATTGCATGCTGTCACAAGCTGCTTCCACCCCCCGCGGTCCAACTCCACCATGCATAAACGACACGCTGCCAGGGCAGAAACAGCCGGATTATAACACAGCGTAGGTATCCAGATCCCCGCTTTCCGTGCTGCATCCAGTAACGTCGCCCCTGTTCCTACCTCCACTAATATCCCATCTATCGTTACTGCAGGCACTTTCCTGCCTCCTCTATACTTTCGCTATTGCTGTAAACGGACACTTCTCAAAACATGTCCCGCACTTCGTGCACTGCTCCTGATCTATTAGGTGCGGACTCTTCCGCTCACCGGTAATCGCATCCACCGGACAGTTCTTCCTGCAGATACCACAGCCAGTGCACACCTCTGCATTGATATCATAGTAAAATAGCCCACGGCACTCTTTCGCCGGACACCGCCTCTCCGCTATATGCTCCTCGTACTCCCCACGAAAATAGCGTATCGTTGAAAGGACCGGATTCGCTGCTGTCTTTCCCAGTGCACAAAGCGACGCCTCGGATAACAACTGTCCAAGTACTTCAAGCTTCGTAAGATCACCCTCCTCTCCTTCACCCCCTGTGATGCGCTCAAGTATATACAGCATCTGTGGAATACCCTCCCGGCAGGGAGTACATTTCCCACATGATTCATCCTTCAAAAATCCTAAAAAATATTTGGCAATATTCACCATGCACGTGTCCTCGTCCATCACAATCATCCCGCCAGACCCCATCATCGATCCCAGCTTTGTCAGCTCATCAAAATCTACCCGTGCATCAAGATGTTCAGCCGGTATACAGCCTCCCGATGGCCCCCCAGTCTGTACTGCCTTGAATGCTTTCCCTCCTTTTACCCCTCCTCCAATCTCATTCACTATCTGCCGCAGAGTCATCCCCATCGGCACTTCTACCAGCCCTGTGTTCACTATCTTCCCCACCAGACTGAACACTTTGGTCCCTTTCGATCCCTCTGTCCCAATCGACCCAAACCACTCACCTCCACGGTTAATGATCGCCGGTATATTCGCCCATGTCTCAACGTTGTTAAGATTCGTCGGCCTATCGTGCAGCCCGTGCTCCACTGTATGCACATATTTCGCCCGCGGCTCCCCGACAAGACCCTCTAACGATGCCATCAGCGCTGTCGACTCCCCACACACAAACGCTCCTCCACCACGGTTGATCCTGATATCAAAACTGAAACTACTCCCCAGTATACCCTCTCCTAAAAACCCCATTTCCCTGGCCTGCTCGATCGCTCTCCTCAAATGCTCTACCGCAAGCGGATATTCATTTCTTACATAGATGTACCCTTGTGCTGCCCCTATTGCATACGCCCCTATGATCATCCCCTCTATTACTGAATGCGGATTCCCTTCCATTATCGATCGATCCATGAATGCTCCAGGATCCCCCTCATCACCGTTGCATATCACATACTTCATGTCCCCTTCAGCTTCCCTGCATGAACGCCACTTCCGCACAGTTGGAAATCCTCCTCCGCCACGCCCGCGAAGCCCGGACTTCTCCACCTCCGCTATGATCTCCTCAGGTCCCATCTCACTTAGCGCTTTCGCGAGCGCTCCGTACCCTCCCATACACAGGCAATCCTCTATGTCCGTCGGATCAATCCACCCGTTCCCTGCCAGAACTATCCGCTCCTGAACCCGGTAAAATGATATCTCCTCTTCTGTCCTCGCCTTCTTCCCTGTACCAGGATCCTCGTATAATAGACGCTCAACAACCCGTCCCCCGATAACTGTCTCCCGAAATATCTCTCCTACATCAGGCTCCTCCACCCCCTGGTAGAATATGTTCTCAGGCTGAATTACCACTATCGGCCCCCGTTCGCAAAAACCATGACAGCCCACACATTTAGCCTCTACTTCCACCTCTGCCCCGGACTCCTCTGCCGCTTTATAAAACAGCTCATACAATTCCCGCGAACCTTTGGCCGCACACCCCGTGCCTATACATACCCGTACAGACCTCGCCACAGAACTACGCCTCTTCCGTACCTCTTCCCGCACCCTCTCAAGTTCCTCAAGACTTCTTATCATCCGCCGTGATGTAACCACTCTGCTATTCGAATCTACACTCACGTTCCTGCCTCCTGCTCAGCTACTTCCTCTTTTAATGTAAGCTCGGATATCATTTTCAACGCCGATTCCGGCGTTACCCCATCGTAATATTTGCCGTCTATTATCATCACCGGCGCAAGCGCACATGCACCCACACAATTCACCGCCTGTAACGTAAAAAGTTTATCAGTTGTCGTGCTGCCCGGCTTAATTTCATATTCTTCACATATCACCTCAGATATCCTCGGCGCCCCCTTCAGGTAACATACCGTCCCCATGCACAGTGTCACTTCATGCTGCCCCTTCGGTGTAAGACGAAACGATGCATAAAACGTCGCCACCTGATATATTCTAGACAGCGGTACTTCAAGCATCTTTGATAAATTTCGCAGCTGCTCCGCAGGCAAATATCCATGCTCAGCCTGCAAATCCTGCATCATGGGTATCAGCATCCCAGCATCTCCTTCATACCAGGATATTATCTCAGCTATCAATTCTTTCCCCATCTTCTACCTTCCAATATTTTTTTACAGGTATTTTTTTCTATTCAGCCACAGAGGTGTCCGGACATCATAAATGGCGTCTCTACATGAATCAAAATCTTTAGTGGCTAATTTATAAT
>JAUVYC010000295.1 GCA_030603285.1 Spirochaetota bacterium | reverse complement strand
CCTATACCGATTCTGCTTGAAGCTAAGCAAGATATGAAAAGAAAGACACTTTAAATCATCTAAGCTTGTTTCCAACTTTTCTTCTATTAATTCTCTACTCCGAAGATATAATTCAAGCTTGCCTACCTCTGCCACTTCATCCTCCAGCTTGAGGTACAGGCGCAAGTCCCCTTCAACCTCCTCCAGCATCCGCCCCATTTCAATTTGGCATTTGGCCAGGTTTAACACGGTTGATTTTCTCAACTCGATGAATTCTGCAGAACCTATAAGTTTCTGGTGAATGAGACTCTGGTAAAAATTTATTTTATCCAGTGCATTCACACAGGACTTAAAATGTGTAAGAGCTTCCTTTAGCCTGAAATAGAGAAAATCATTCTCTCCAGCATGGTATTCATTCTTTGCCATCTCAAATTCCATGAATTCAGCCCTGGCTAACACCTCTTGCCTTTTCTCGAGGGAGAGGGATTTCTCTCCCAAAAACCGCGCATAGAAACGGTAGACCACTGCATCCTCAGGCAATATTTTTTCCATGACAGCATAATCTTTAACATTCAAATCCCAGATCTGCATGAGATTTTGTAATTTTTCTCTTTCTTTTCCGCTGGCTATTTTCCTCAAAATATCAAAAGTGAAATCCTTATCTTTTTCTGATATTTCCGGCCATCTGGAAAGATATATTTTCCCGACCTCATAAAAAATCTGATGGTTGTGGCCCGCGAGAAGAGCTGCTTTTCTGTATTCATCATAGTAGCTGATATCATAGGAAGGATAGAAGAAACTCATATAAAGAAGGGATTGAGCGAAATTGAAATGGCTGAAGAAAGAAGCCGGGTTGATACTTATGGAGTGCCTGTAATTTTCGATAGATTTTCGAAGATAGGATTCACTATTTACTCCATCATGGAGGTTTTGGATGCCTAAATCAAAATAAGCTTTTCCCAGTTCATAGAAGACAAGGCCGTTTGAGGGGTAAATCTGATTCGCTCTCTCCAGTATTTTGATTTTTTTATCGATGTCCTCTGTATTTTCTTCTGCCCGATAATACAAATGGACGTTCCAGTATATAGAAATATTGATTATCGCTATCATTGCGATTGCTATCAGAGGGAGTATTCTTTTAAGATTTATGATCATTTCTTAATCCCTCATCTTATTGGTTTTTGGGCCAGGTGTTTTCATCCGGAGCTTCAACTTCTCATACATCAATGGCGATGGTTCTATTTCTTTCCAGGTTTGAAGCACTTCAGATAGTTTTGAGTATTGATTTTTTCTACTTTTCTCTCCGCTTTTGTAAAATGCTGTCACAGCTGTCAGCGATAGCACAACAGTAAATAGCACCATATTAGCTGGGATATGCAGGTTGAAATCCGTGAAGCTATGAATCAGAATGATTACAATGGCAATGATTCCTCCCAGAGCAAGCCCTTTTGCTTCAGGGTGCCTCCTCACCCGCCAGATAAGGAACGATTTCATGACTATAAAGAAAATCCCGCCAAATAGCAAAAGCATTCCCACAATCCCGAGTTCTGATAAGTACTCGAGGAAGTCGTTGTGCGCATGGGAGAGGTGTGCAGAGATTCCTTTCTCTTCAAATGCCGGATAAACAGAAGCAAAAGTCCCCAATCCTGTCCCGAATAAAGGAAAATCTTTGACAATTGATGCAGCATTGCTCCAATAAATCAGCCGTCCTTCATGGAGGAGCCTATCTAGAGAGAATCTCTCAATAGTGGCATCTATCCCTATATACAGAGAGATGAAAGTTATGATTAAAAAACTAACTTTAAGAAAATTTTTTACTCCTTGTTGACGATGTCTTATCCTGCCGAAATACAGGACAGTCAATTCAAAAAAGAGGATAAAAGCAAAAATCAGCAGAAAAACTCCAGAACGAGATTTAGAAAAAATAATAGCCATCGACATGACGATGATACTGCTGGCAATCATCAGATTTGCCGAGAATCCTTTTTCTGAAAAACGAAGGAGTTTCTTCCTCCATTTTAATCCTGCCAGAGAAAAAAGATTTATCCTGGCTATTATTAATCCAATAGCAAGAGGGATAATCATCTCCAGGTATCCAGAGAAATGGTTTCGATTGACAAAAGTTCCTGATACAGAGTCCAAGCCGTATATCTTTTTGTAAAAAAGTATTCGAGGATTCTTGTTGTAAAGCTCGAACATGCCGTAAAAAGCCTCGAAAGCTCCCATAATGACCAGGACATAAAAAATCTTGACGATCTGTCGTCGCCTCGTTACAGTCTTCACAATGAGAAATCCGAGGAGGAAGTAAGAGAGAAGTTCGAGGCCCTCCTGTATCGTGTGGGAGGGGATTAAGGAAAGACTCATGAATTTAGCGCTGGAACTGCCAGAAGAGAAAATATTCCGAAATGAATAAATACCCGGAGAGAGGATTTTGACCAGGAAGTTAGGCCAGGGGATGATTTGAATAAAAACAAAAACAAAGAAACCTGCAAATAAATACCCCGGCCATTTTAGAGAAGAGGAAAGAAGCTCATTATTCTGAGGTTTCTCTATCATCAGAATATAGGCAACCATCATCGCCAAAACCGTTAGCTCTATCACCAGTATCGACCACTCATAAACCGATGCTGCTGGCAGTGGAGTGAAAATTATCAGTCCCAGAATGCCGAATTCAATAATATTGCTGCACACGCGATCCCGCTTGGAAAGCCCCACATCATTCTTCTTTTTCTGCATCATTTTTATCTTACGTTTCATCGGAATAAACTGCTGTACTCCTCACTCTTCACTTTATAAACGGAATTTTCAGGCGTAATTTTTTCTCTTTTTTATCTGGATTTACCGCTTCTGGAAAAAACGGCAACTCCCGATCCTCAAGCACGGCTTTTGGATTATCCACCACCAGAGCTCT
>JAUVYC010000030.1 GCA_030603285.1 Spirochaetota bacterium | reverse complement strand
AAATCCAAAAGTTGCAGAATTAGTAGCTAAGCTGAAAAATGAAGGATAAATGACATCTGTAGTGTTCCGGATAAAAATGCCAAAGGCCGGTATAACGCACAATCCGGAAGGTACCCCCATAAGTTTCCTCTTATGGTTTTTTCCCAAATCAACTTCCATTGTTTCTGTAACCTTTTTTGAACCGCAGTGCTTGTTAATTCCCTTGATGCATTGGAAGCAATCCATTTAAAAACTGGTATGTGATTAATATTGTGTTTCAAGACCCTGGTGTGGACAAGCCACATTCAAGATTACCAGGTACTATAATGCTATTTAACTTTTCAAATGCATTTGACTCGGTGTCATAGCAGGTGAAAATTTTTTGTTGTAAATTCTCCAGTAGTGATTTAAGGTCCAATTTCTGCAGGTCTTCTACTGCCTTTTTCATCAGGCCGTCAATTTCTTCATTGATTACAACCATTTTATCGAGGGCACCGGATTTTTGTTCCTCGAAAATACTAGACTTTTCAAGAGATAATTCTCTTATTTTTTCCTTCATCCATACCATAAACAACCACAGTATGCCCGCCGAAATGAGCAGCTTCCGGAAGTGCCATATATGGAAGATAAGCCATATTAACAAATACATATGCAGGTTCATTTTCGCGGAGTAATTTTTTTAATTCCTCGTACCCTTTTGACGAGCTGGAGGTCTCAAGCATTGAAGGCTCAGCACCAATTCTTTTACAGATATTTATAAAAAACTTCTCATCTTTTCCATACCGTGTTCCTATAAACGGAGAGTGCATTAACTTCATGTGCCAGTAGATAAAACCGACTCCTCCCCCCAATCCAAGCAGTATCTCTTCGGATAGTTGAAGCCCGTAATAGGCAAGTATGTTTTTCAGAGCAGCAGTCTGGCAGTGCCTCCCTCCAAATTGATTAAAGTCCTGAATAATTAGTTTTTCTTTTTCCATGGCCTTTACGTTTTTTAGTTATATTTTCTATGGTTCGATCTCACGAGGTTCCAGGACTAATTTAATACCATACAGAATCTGGCGTACTCTTTCTGATGAAAGCTTTCCAATTTTCCCCTTTAAAGCAGTTTTGTCTATTGTAAATATCCGGGTAACATTAACTACGCTTTGTTTAGGAATATTTGCTTCTCCAGACTGAAGTAAAATATTACCGGGAGCTTTGGCGCGCCTGAGATTTGATGTTAGACCACAGACTACTACTGTATTTAAGCGGCTTCGGTTAAACACATTGTTTTGAATGACAGCATACGGATGTCGGTAGCCAGGCCCAGAGCCTGATGGGTCACCAGGGTTAATCCAGAAAATATCCCCTTGATTAATCACCATTTGTCATTTATTAATCGTTGTTGATGAAGCCGCATTTCATTTAACATGTTTTGCTCGTCTCGATCGGGAAAATCTGCATAGGCCTTATTTATTTCTAACAGCAGATTATTGTTTTCGTAGCGTCTGATGAACTCTTTGAGCGCAAGTGAAAAAAGGCGACTGCGTGGAATATGAAGCTTTTTTGCAAGATTGTCAGCTTGTGCAAACAGAGATTCATCCAGAGACACAGCAGTTTTTATGTTTGGCATTTTTTATACTCTCCTTCCTACTAAAAGTATAACTATTTTTAGCGTAGAGGTCAAGATTTAACCTGCATATACTTTCATATATACTCACACTTCAGGTATTTTGACTCTTACTTCGAGCAGCTCTGGCTTTTTCTCTGATTCCCTGTGAAAAGCTTCTTCTCTCAATTTGTTGACATAATGCGGGTTTTGAAAAGAATAGGTGAAGTTCGTGTGGACATCATACCTCCCTTCAAGGAGTGCGTCTGTATCCTCAACCATTACAAGTTCTTCATCGGTGGGGATGACGAATACTTTTACTCTCGAACCTGTTCCTGTGATATCTGTTTCAGTATTCCGTGTTACTGAACACTGATTTTTTTCTTTATCCATGATTATCCCGAGCTCCTCAAACCCTTCGGTCATCTTTCCCCTGATATACGGGCTCATTTCACCAACACCCGCTGTATAAACTAAAGCATCGATGTGGCCAAGGGCTGCATGGTATGCGCCGATATATTTTTTTCCTCTGTATGATTCTATTTCAACAGCGAGCCCGGCATTTTTATCGCCCCTGTTTGCTGCCTCTATAACATCCCTCCTGTCGATATACTTTCCGGTTATTCCAAGCAATCCGCTTTTTTTATTGAGGATGATGCTCATATCCCCTGGTGATAATCCTAATTTTTCCATCATGTATAGATCTATTGCTGCGTCATGGTCTCCCGAACGGGTTCCCATCACAGCTCCTTCAAGCGGGGTGAATCCCATACTTGTATCAACAGAAACTCCGTTTTTCACCGCATTGAAGCTGACGCCGTTCCCCAGATGTGCGATAATGAGATTTGTTTCAAAGGGATTTTTCCCCAGAAGGACTGAAGCCCTCTTTGCTGTATACAGGAATGAGGTCCCATGAAAACCGTATCTCCGGATTGAGTGCTCCTTGTACCAGTGGTAGGGAAGCGCATAGATATATGCATAATCCGGCATTGTTTGATGCCATGCTGTATCCATGATTGCTACATGTGGTATATGGGGAAGGACCTGCTGCGCTGCTTCAATTCCTGTTACATTCGGAGGGTTATGGAGCGGGGCAAGATTTGAAAGATCTTTAAATGTTTTGAGAGCTGTATCATCAATAATGATGGATTTATTAAACTTTTCCCCGCCGTGGACGACCCTGTGTCCAACTGCTTGAATCCGGCTAATATCCTGTATTACTGCGTGTACTGAATTCGTTAATACCTCAATAATCAGATCGACTGCATCACGGTGCAATGGACAATCCCTTTCGACCTTGAGTGTCTCCTTCCCTCTAACTTCATGCGAGATAAAGGAATTTTCCATGGTAACTCTTTCAACAATTCCTTTTGCTATTGTCATCTTTGTATCCCACCTGTACAGCACATATTTCACTGATGAGCTTCCGCTGTTGAGAACAAGAATATCCATTTACCGCTCCTTATGATTTTCGATTAACAAATATTATTAATAGACTGATTATTGTTAATCATGGAATAAAACCGCAAAGACGCAGAGATCTCAAAGGTTTAAACATGAAAAAGTTTAATAGAATCTTTGTGTACTTTGCGTCTTTGTGGTAAAAAAATATAGATTTTACATTAAGTGCTTGTTTATTGCTTGTTTCTAGAGCATTTTGAAAAGTAATTGCAAGAAATAATTAAATTGATTAAATTATTACTAATAGAGCGAACTTTGAGTTTTTTTTTATTAAATCGTGAAATTTTTTAAGTTGCAGTATCTGGCTTAATATAATAATAAACCTTTTGCAAATGGAGGAAATTATGAACTCATCTATTCGGATATTAAACCGGATAGAGCCGAAATATCCAATACTTATTGCTGCGTGGCCGGGAATGGGAAACGTAGCTTATGGAGCAGCATTATATCTGAGAGAAAGTTTAAAGGCATTTAAGTTTGCAGAAATTCTTCCTGAAAATATTTTTTACCGGACCGGCATACAAATCATAGACGGGATTGTTAAGATTCCCAAACTTCCCAGGAGTGAATTCTTTTATTATAAGAATGGAAACGATCAAAACGATCTTATTATTTTCATCGGCGAGTCACAGCCCGTTATGGAAAAGGAGTTTGAGCTCGCACAGAGGGTTGTGGAATTAGCGGTTTATTACAGGGTGGTTGAAATCATCACTTTTGCAGCAACTCCTGTGAATATTACCCATCATGCTGAGCCGGGTGTTCTTGCAGTATCGACGAAGAGTGATATTTTAAAAAGTTTTTCGGGATATGGAATGAAAGTCATGAATGCAGGGCATATTGGGGGGCTGAACGGCCTGCTTTTGGGGGTTGGGAAGGATGCTGGTCTGATAGGAACATGCTTTCTGGGAGAAATACCATTTTATACTGCGAAAATCGAGAATCCCAAATCTTCACTTGCAGTATTAAAGGTATTTAGTAAATATACAGGAGTTGATTTAGAGCTCACCAGTCTTATTCAAATGGGAAAGTTCGTAGAGGAAGAAATCGATAGGGTAAGTAAGACGACGAAACAGACGCTCTTTGGCGAAGAGACTGAAAAGGAAACCAGAGAAGAGAGTGGGATAAAAGAAGAAGGGGGAGGCAAAGAACAGCAAACAATACCCCCAGAGGCAAGAGATAGAATTGAGTACCTTTTTGAACTTGCTGAAGGGGATATTACAAAAGCTGGAGATTTGAAAAAAGAACTCGATAGATGGAGGATATTTCAGGATTATGAGGATCGATTTCTTGATCTTTTTGGCAGAAAAAATCTATGAGCATATAAAAACCTCTAAACACAAAACAGCCTTAAAAATCAACAGGATCTCAACTAATGGGTATATTTAAGAAAAAAGACGAACATGATGCCGAGATTCTTCCAACAACTATTTTGCTTAAGCCTGGCCTGAAAGTTATGGAAGGATTTAAAGGCGATAAAGAAGTTCCTGAACCGATCATCCGGCTGACGAAATATATGAGAGAAAAGTTCGGTGTAAATAAAGGGGATACTGTTGTTTTAAAAAAGGACGGGAATCTTGTAAAAGTGAGGGTTGAGGTATCGAGTGCTTCGGATGGGGAGGAGCAGATATGCAGGCTTAATAAAAAGGCAAGGGACCTTTTAGCGGTTAATGTAGGTGATGATATTGAGATTATCCCCCCTGAATCATTAATCCTTCTCATAGATACATCAGGAAGTATGGGGGATTATATATCAGGCATAGTAAAAATTAATGCTACAAAGAATGCGGTAAGAGAGTTTATTAGAAGTAAATTTCTTATGTCACATGATGATAAAATAGGGATTATTAGTTTTGGAGAGTTTGCCAGTATCGTAGAAAGGCCGTCTACGAATTATGAATATCTGGAAAACAGGACTGATGTCTTAATCCCGAACGGCTCAACTGCAATGTATGAAGGAATAAATCTCTCTATTGATGTACTTTCATTATCAAGCGGTGCAAAGCGGATTGTCCTGTTAACCGATGGGGTTCCTACTACAACAGGTCGAATGGCAATTATTACACTGGCAAAAACTGCAGCATCAAAGCATATCGTCATCGATACTGTTGGTGTCGGATCACCGTTTGATTTTATGAGTTATGATGAGTCGCTGTTAAAACGTATTGCAGCCATAACAGGCGGAACGTTTAGACGGGTGCTTGATATCCAGGAACTTACAGGGCAGTTTAAAGAGCTCGCTGAGGGAAAAAATTATACGCATCTTTTACCTGGAAAGTAAATATTGCGTTTACACCTGGCAAACAGTCAGGGACAGGAAAATGGAGTCTGGAAGAAGGAAGTATATACGCCACCCATTAAGCTACCCACTTAAAACAAAAATTCTCTATCCGGCTAAAGAGGGAAAAGAGGTGCAGAGTGAAGCGGATAATATTAGTGCAGGTGGGCTTCTTTTTACTTGTGACCAGGAAATTCAAATTGGTGGTGAAGTTGAAATTGAGCTGACAGTAGAAAAAAGAATATTTTTGCTGGACGGGAGGATTGTCCGCTGCGAAAAAAAAGATAATGAAAAAGAGTACAGCATTGCTGTAGTATTTAATAGTCCAAATGAGCTTCTTAAAGCACGGATGATGGAACAGGCGGTGAGGATAGAAGAGTTTAAATCGGTTAGAAAGAAGGTACAAGGTTAAGCTTGATTTTGGATGGGCAGCAAAAGAGTGGATAAAACGGTACTCCGGGATTTTTGCACGCCATTACGATATATAAAATTATGAAAACGCTGATTGGAATATTAATGCGGTTTTCTCACTTCTCTCCTGTACCCACAGGAAATAACTTTATATGACTTTTCAAATTACCCCTTAATCTTTCTTCCTGCTTTTTCATCCTTCATAAGCTTGTATGATATGGAGTCGACAAGGGCGAGCCAGCTTGCCTCCATGATGTTTTGAGAAACGCCGACTGTTCCTCACACATCAGTACCATCGCTGCTCTGGATCAAAACCCTCGTGTTCGCCTCTGTAGCTTTATTGGTTTCAAGTATACGTACCTTGTAGTCTACGAGTTTCATCTCACTGAGAGTGGGGTAGAATCTCAGGAGAGCTTTTCTTAATGCTTTGTCAAGAGCGTTAACAGGCCCCACTCCTTCACTAGCAGTGAGTTCTTTTTCACCGTCCACTGTTACTTTTATCGTTGCTTCGGATAATACATTTTGATGCGGACCCCTTCTTTCAGTAATAACCCGAAACCCTTCAAGGGAAAAATAGTCATTGAACTGTTTGATTAATTTCTTTAATAAAATATCAAATGATCCCTCTGCGCCCTCGAATTGGTAGCCGGCGTCCTCCAGCTCTTTTAACTTTTTCAAAATTTCCTTTGTTTTTTTTGAATGGTCTTCAAGTTGACTAAAATCGATACCGAACTCGGAAGCCTTGTAATAAATATTGCTTTTCCCAGAAAGATCAGACACAAGTATGCGCCTGATATTCCCTACGAGCTCAGGATCAATGTGTTCGTAGGTTTTTGGATTTTTCATAACAGCATCGACATGGATTCCTCCCTTATGGGCAAATGCGCTTTCTCCGATAAAAGGCATTTTTGTATTATGCACCATATTGGCTAACTCACTCACATAACGGGAAATCTCTGAAAGCTTTTTAAGATTACTATCCGGGATGCACTCAATTCCCATTTTGAGTTTAAGTACAGGGATAATTGAGCAGAGATCAGCATTGCCGCATCTCTCACCGTACCCATTTATTGTTCCCTGCACATGTACTGCTCCATGATTTACTGCTTCTATAGAAACAGCGACTGCAAGCCCTGAATCGTTATGGGCATGTATCCCCAGAGGAATATTTATCCTTTTTTTTACTTTATTCATTACAGGGCCTATCTCATGCGGAAGAGTGCCTCCATTTGTGTCGCACAATACAATAGTTTCTGCTCCACCTTTTTGTGCAGCTTCTAATGTTTGGAGTGCGTATAAGGGGTTAGACTTATAGCCGTCAAAAAAGTGTTCAGCATCAAAGATAACTTCACGTCCGATTGACTTAAGATAGGCAATACTGTCTTCAATCATCAGGAGATTCTCGTTTAATGTGGCATGAAGGATATCCGTTACATGAAGATCCCAGGATTTTCCGACTATTGCCGCAACCGGAGCTTTTGTTTTAACAAGTGCCTGGAGGTTTTCATCCTCATCCGGCTTATTCTTCATCCGCCTTGTACTTCCAAATGCTGTTATTTTTGCATTTTTAAGTGGGATATGTTTAATTTTTTTGAAAAAGGCTATATCCTTTGGATTTGATCCAGGCCATCCGCCTTCAATATAGTGAACCCCAAACTCATCCAATGCTTTTGCAACCTTTATCTTGTCTTCACTGGAGAATGTAACTCCTTCTCCCTGGCTTCCGTCCCGTAAGGTTGTATCAAAGATTTTTACCATTGCTCATTACTCCATATTTTCTTCCACACAAAAACAGCCTTATCAGTAAAATAAGCTTGTTATTCAATTTCCATACTGTTGTATAAAATCCGATTTATGGCATTGAGCAGTGCATGAGCACTTGCCTCAATGACATCTGTTGCAACACCATATCCCCGATAAATTTTATTATTCCTTTCAACAGATATAGTAACCCCTCCCATTGCATCCTTGCCATGGGTTACGGCATTTATTGCATAGCTGATCAGTTTAATCGGGGTATCTGTAATTTTTTCAATCGCCTGGTATACTGCATCAACAGGACCATCCCCTGTTGCAGCCTCCTGATATACTTTTGATTTTTTTTTCAGCTTGACCGTTGCAGTGGGTATGAGCTTATTCCCGGTCATAACACTGAAATAGACAAGAGAAAATATTTGAGGAAGGATTTTTAATTCTTCTTCTACGAGAGCATGAAGGTCTTCATCGAAGATTCCTTTCTTTTTATCAGCTAATTCAAGAAATCTTTCATATATTTTCTTAAAACTCTCATCTTTCAGTACATATCCGAGTTCATTCAGACGCTCTTTCAGCCCATGTTTCCCTGAATGTCTCCCTAATACAAGGAGTGATTTTTGCCTTCCGATGGATTGAGGAGTCATAATCTCATAGGTCATTCTGTGTTTTATTATTCCATCCTGATGAATTCCAGCTTCATGGGCAAAAGCATTCTCTCCGACAATCGCTTTGTTTGGCTGCACCGGTATGCCGGTAAAGTTAACGATTATCTTGCTCAGGTGATGTATATATTCAGTTTTAATATCCGAATTTAGATTAAAAATATCTTTTCGGGTTTTAAGGCTCATCACGACTTCTTCAAAGGATGCGTTCCCTGCTCGTTCCCCGATTCCGTTTACAGACACCTCAGCCTGCCGTGCCCCGGTTATCAAGGCGCGAAGTGTATTTGCAGTTGCAAGTCCAAGGTCATTATGGCAGTGGACACTGATGATAACATTTTCTATTCCGGGTACATTTTTCAAAAGGTATTTAACCAGTTCAGCGTATTCATCCGGAACAGTGTATCCTACTGTGTCCGGAATGTTGATTGTCGTTGCGCCTGCATCAATTGCTGCGGTATATACGTCTCTCAGGAATTCCCATTTGCTCCTGGTTGCATCTTCAGCAGAAAACTCTACATCTTCAACCATAGATTTTGCAAGCGCAACCGCTTCTGTAGCGAGTTTTAGAACTTCATCCCTGGACTTCTTCAATTTATGGGTCATGTGTATATCAGATGTCGCTATAAATGTATGTATCCGTTTTTTTGCAGCCGGCTTTATTGCTTCATAGCATGTGGTTATATCTTTTTCAAGAGTTCTCGCCAGGCCTGCAATTGTAGGGCCCTCAACAGATTCAGCAATACGTTTTACACCTTCAAATTGTTTCGGGGATGATATCGGAAAGCCTGCTTCAATTATGTCCACACCAATATTTGCAAGAAGTTTGGCAACTTCGAGTTTTTGTTCTATTGCCATACTTGCTCCGGGTGACTGCTCTCCATCTCTTAATGTTGTATCAAAAATATAGACCTTATCCATTTCCGATACCTCCTATATGACTTATACCTCTGCTGATTGAAACCCTGCCTGTACGCGCAATCTCCTGAATGCCGTAGGGTTTTAAAATAGCTATGAGTGCTTCGATTTTTTCTGTAATGCCTGTTACCTCAAGTGTGAGTGAATCATGCGAAATATCGACGATCTTACCTTTAAATACTTCAGCTATCTGAAAGATCTCCTGCCTCCGGTTGGCAGATGTCTTCACTTTAATGAGAATAATTTCTCTATGTACGGACGGTATATTTGTAAGGTCGTTAACTTTAATAACATCGATGAACTTATTGAGCTGTTTTTTAATCTGCTCTACTATCTGGTCATCGCCTTTCACCACAATGGTCATTCTTGAGTATTCAGGATTTTCCGTTTCTCCTACCGAAAGCTCTCTAATGTTGAACCCTCTGCCGCTGAATAATCCGGCAATATGTGCGAGTACTCCGCTTTCGTTCACTACGAGCAAAGCAATTGTATATTCTCTTTCCATTATACCTCCTCTCCATTTGCCTGTTCATTTTTCGTCAAGCAAGTAAAAAGTTTTGTGCATCTTCTTTGCTGCTGATCATCTTATTTATCGGAGCTCCTGCAGGAACCATTGGCGTTACATTTTCTTCCGGATTTACAATGAAATCCATCAGAACAGGCTTCTTTGTCTTTACTGCCTCGATCAGCGCCCCTTCGACATCACTTTTCTTTTCTATTCTTAGACCGATTGCAGAATATGCTTCAGCAAGCTTAACAAAGTCCGGAACAAAAGGAGGACAATTTTCTCCTGGATTATTGCAGATTTTCGGGCATCTCTGCACACGCTTTAGACAGGTTGCAGAATACCGTTTATCAAAGAAAAACTCCTGCCACTGCCTGACCATACCAAGGTACCCATTGTTGAGGATTGCAATATTAATGGGCAGCTCGTGCTGGCTGATTGTCGCCATTTCCTGGATATTCATCTGTATGCTGCCATCTCCTGCTATATCAATAACAGTTGCATCAGGATGCGCAATCTGTGCGCCGATTGCAGCAGGCAGGCCGTATCCCATGGTGCCAAGGCCTCCGGATGTGATTAACTGCCGCGGTTTGGTAAACTTATAAAATTGTGCTGTCCACATTTGATTCTGCCCGACTTCAGTAGTAATAATCGCATCTCCGCCAGTCACTTTGTAAATTTGCTCTACCACGTATTGCGGTCTTAAGATATCATCATCATTACTGTATGTTAAGGGGTGTTCCTTTTTCCAGCCTTCGATTTCCTCAAACCATTTATTGATGTTTAATGGTTCAGCATACCCTGCCATCTCATGTAAGATATGCCTGGCATCTCCCACAACAGGGACATCAATAATGACGTTTTTACCTATAGAAGCAGGGTCGATATCGATATGAATAAATTTTGCATGGGGTGCAAACATAGATAACTTTCCGGTAATTCTGTCATCGAATCGTGATCCGATTGCAATTAACAGATCGCACCTACTCACTGCATAATTTGCCGTTTTGGTGCCGTGCATTCCAAGCATCCCTAAGAACTCGGGTTCTGTTCCCGGGAAGGCACCCAGCCCCATAAGTGTAAGTGTTACAGGTATGCCGGTAATTTTAACAAACTTTTTAAGCTCTTCTGATGCACCTGATGCAATTATTCCTCCTCCCGCATAGATAAGCGGCCGCCTGGCATTTTTAATTGTTTCCATCACTCTTTTTATCTGTCTTATATTCCCCTTAAGGGTCGGGTTATAGCCGGGGATTTTTACTTTTTCAGGATATTCAAATTCAATCTCTGCTGTAGTGATATCCTTTGGTATGTCAACGAGTACAGGCCCAGTCCTTCCGGTTGTTGCAATGTAGAAGGCATTTTTCATTATAAGGGGGAGATCATTCGGGTTTTTTACGATAAAGTTGTGTTTGGTAACAGGCCGGGTTATACCTGTTGTATCAGCCTCCTGAAAGGCATCATTTCCTATGTTTGCGGTGGGAACCTGGCCTGTAAGAGCAACGATCGGAATAGAATCCATATAAGCGGTTGCAAGGCCGGTCACAATATTTGTGGCACCCGGGCCGCTTGTTACAAGACAGACACCGGGCTTTCCGGAGCTTCGGGCATAACCATCAGCAGCGTGGATAGCCCCCTGTTCATGTTTTGTTATAACAATATTTATTTTTTTATCCTCATAAAACGCATCAAACAGCGGGATTACAACTCCCCCGGGAATACCGAATATTGTAGTAACCTTCTCCTTATGGAGAATTTCAACAATTGCTCTTGCACCATTTATTTTCATAATAATTCACCTCTGAATGAAATTGTTATTTGTAAGGGCAATTCATGAATTCCCCTAATGTGGACAAGCCACATTCTTGATTATAAAAATATTTTCTTGCAAACTAAAGTTTGTGCCTGAAAGGCAAGAAAATCGGTATTAAGGTACTACAGAGGAAATACTGCACCACTGGCTGCAGAGCTGACAATCCTCGAATACCTGTACATATATCCTCTGGCGATATTAGGGTGTCTTTCACCACGGGACCTGATTTCGTCCAATCTCTTTTCAACTTCTTTATCACTTATTTTTAGGCTCAGTCTTTTTTCAGGTATATTGATCTCTATCCTGTCTCCATCTTTAACGGCTGCAATAGGTCCAAAAGCTGCTGCCTCAGGAGAGACATGGCCTACCGATGAACCCCTTGTTGCACCGGAGAATCTTCCATCTGTTATAAGTGCCACTGATTTATCAAGCCCCATCCCGGCAATGGCTGAAGTCGAGGTCAGCATTTCCCTCATGCCGGGTCCCCCTTTTGGTCCTTCATGCCGTATTACAATGACATCTCCTTTATTAATTTTATTATTCATTATTGCATCAACAGCAGATTCTTCTGATTCGTATACACGTGCAGGACCTTCATGAACCATCATTTCCGGTAAGACTGCAGCACTCTTCACTATTGACCCATCCGGGGCGAGATTGCCCTTGAGAACAGTAAGTCCACCGAACTTATGCCTTGGATTTTCAACCGGGGTAATGATCGAGTAATCTTTTACCGGGGTATCTTTTATCAGTTCTGATATTGTTTTGCCGGTTACAGTCTTGATATCAGTATACAGGGAACTCCTTTTTGAAAGTTCGTTCATAATTGCCGGGATACCGCCTGCCCTGTGCAGGTCCTCCATGTGATCCGGTCCTGACGGTGCAAGATTACATAAATGGGGAACTTTTTCACTCAGACTCTCAAAATCTTCGAGTGTTATATCAACTTCACCATAATAAGCTATTGCAGGAATATGCAGGGCAGTATTGGTAGATCCACCAAGAGCCATGTCAACGGTTATAGCGTTGAAAAAAGATTCTTTTGTCATAATATCGCAGGGCCGAAGATCATCCTGTACCAGGGCCATTATGGCTTTCCCGGCCTCTTTTGCTAGCCTGATGCGGTCTGCATGGACTGCAGGGATTGTTCCGTTTCCCGGAAGGCCCATCCCCAGAGCTTCAGTGAGACAGTTCATTGTGTTTGCAGTGTAGAGCCCGGAACAGCTTCCTGCCCCCGGGCATGCATGGTATTCGAGCATATCGAGTTCTTCTTTGCTTATTTTTCCTGATTTAAAGCTGCCGACCGCTTCAAAGACTTTATCTGTTCCGATTTTTTTCCCATCCATATTACCGGCAAGCATTGGACCGCCAGATACAACAACTGTCGGGATATTCAGCCTGATAGCGGCAATAAGCATTCCCGGTACTATCTTATCACAATTTGGCACCATAACAAGTCCGTCAAAAGGAATGCCCATGGAAACCGCCTCTATTGAATCGGCGATTAACTCTCTGCTTCCAAGTGAATATTTCATACCTGTATGGCCCATTGCGAGGCCGTCACATATGCCGATTGTACTGAATTCGAGAGGAGTACCGTGAGCTGACCTGATGCCGGCCTTTACCGCTTCTACTAACCGATTTAAATGAATGTGGCCTGGAATGATTTCATTTGCTGAATTTACAACTCCGATGAAAGGTCTCTGTATTTCATCTTTTGTCAAGCCCAGCGCGTAGAGCAGTGACCTATGAGGTGCTCGGGATATGCCTTTTTTCATGATATCACTTCGCATATTTCCTCCATACAGGTAAAATGTAAAAAAAAACCCGCTGCAAACAGCGGGGTTTTTGGTTTATTAACAAAGGCCGCTGCCTTATGTGAAAAATAATAGTAATAAAAATAGTATAATAATAATAACAGCAGTGTTTTTGATAACTGGCAGTTTTAAATGGTTGTAAATTTTTTTTAGTGTGTTTTTTTTCATTTTTCCCTGTTGAAAATGTTCTGTAAATTTTTATAATTTAATAAGATAAGCTGGATTATTTTTTTGTCAAGTAAAAAACGCAGCTATTTTTATTAAAATTTATATTAAATGATTTTCTTATAATATAAACCAGGTTATCATTTATTTTTGTTTATCATGTAAAATTTTGAGACTTTTGCATTAACTTTTTAAACTCGACTTTAGGCCTTACATGAGATTATTTTTTTAGAAGCATGATTTGCCGATAGCATACAGTATGACCAATTTTAGAAGCATGATTTGCCGATAGCACACATTATGACCAATTTTAGAAGCATGATTTGTCCAGAGCACACAATATGAACAATTTTGTTATTACAATTCTTAATATACAGGATATATAATGGAATCAACAAAAAAGAATTTTAATACTATGATACGGTTTTTAAAACAGTTTTTATTAATTGGGCTTATCATAGTGATTGTGACAGCATCAGTCGGCATATTCATATATGCCCTTTATCGAATCGCACTGATCAGCAGGACACTTTATTCGTGGATTTTTCTCTCAGTCATGTTTGGTTTTATAATGTATTTTGTTGCCAGGAGTATTTCTAGAAAAATATTTTCTAAAATAATTTTACAATTTGCGAAATTTTTTTTTACTTTAATTCTTATATTATTTAGTGTGTCTTTGTGTATGCTGTATGCGGCTTTTATTCTTCGTTACCCTCAAATCGGTATTATTATTACTCCGGGTGTGGTTTTTATTATTATCTTTACAGTTTCAAGATGGAATCTTTTTTCCTGGATAAAAAATATTTATAATAAATTATGACTGTTTTATTGACTTTTTTTTTTAGAATACGTATTATTCGAGAAATTTAATAGATAGAGGAGATGATAAATGGCAAAAAACCTTTATGTAGACGCTGAGGAATGTATCGGATGCGGTGCATGTGTGGATAGCTGTCAGGATGTGTTCAGTATGAATGAGGATGATATAGCTGAAATTAGTAAACCTGAAACTGCCTCAGAAGAAGAAATTCAGGATGCGATTGATGCATGTCCTGTAGAATGCATTCACTGGGAAGAATAGGAGTTTTTCCTTTTTAGTACTGTATCTAATAAATCTGCTCTATATTTTAAATATCCTGTCAATATTTCTGCTCTCCCTTGAATATGTATCAGGAAAAACTATACTTTATGAAATAATTAACATTTTGTTTTCCTGAAAATTCATTTATATTAACACGAAAATATATTTTTATAGTCTTTGATTGAAGTTTAATGGCAAGGAGGGGCAATTCATGAATAGCCACTACAATAAAATACTATTTTATCAGGAGGATTTT
>JAUVYC010000290.1 GCA_030603285.1 Spirochaetota bacterium | reverse complement strand
AAATCCAGGACCGATATTACCTAAAGTAACCAGGGCTGATGAGAAAGAAGTAATTATATTATTCCCGCCTGAAGCCACCACAAGGGATACGGCAAGTAACAGCAGAATATACAGAAAAAAGAATCCGGAAACCGCATACATGATATCTTTTTTTACTGTATTTCCATCGATTTTTATATTGAAGATGCCCCGGGGATGAAGTAGGTATTTCATTTCATTGATACCCAGCTTGAAAAGGGTTATTAGCCTTATGACTTTTATCCCGCCCCCGGTAGAGCCTGAACAGCCGCCGATAAACATCAAAGTAAAAAGAGTCACCCTTGCCAGCGGCGGCCATTCTGCAAAATTAGCGGTGGAAAACCCTGTCGTCGTTAGTATAGAGGCTGCCTGGAAGCTGGCGTACTGGATGCTTTTGTATAGCGAAGAAAAGACATTTCTATACAGGCTGAAGGTAATTATAACAGTGGCTATAAAGAATATACTCAGATAGACCTTTATCTCTGTATTCCTCAATATGTCTTTTAATCTTCCGGTGATCAGCTTGAAATAGAGTATAAAATTTACTCCCGCCAATATCATAAAGAGCGTGATTACACAATGGATGAAAGGGGAACTGTAATGTCCTACACTTTGCGCTTTCGGTGAGAAACCACCTGTAGCCATTGTGCCGAATGTATGTGTACTTGCTTCAAAAAGGTTCATTCCACCTATCATTAAAAGAATGATCTCAAGAATAGTAAGTACTACATAGGAACCCCACAGGATCTTTGCCATTTCCGTAATCCTGGGCGTAATCTTGTCAACCGTAGGACCGGGAGCCTCTGCTTTTAAAAGATGAGTACCGCCGATACCGAGAAACTGAAAGATCGCCACTATAAGTACAACTATCCCCATTCCTCCAAGCCAGTGGGTAAGCGAACGCCAGAAGAGGAGGGGCTTCGGCAGGGATTCAATGTCTGTCAGTATGGAAGCTCCTGTTGTTGTAAAACCGGACATGGATTCGAAAAAAGCATCTGTTAAGCTCGGAATGGAACCGGAGATATAGAAAGGGAGGGCTCCCAAAAATGCCGCCAGTACCCAGCTCAATGTGACCAGAAGAAATCCATCTCTTGTAGAAAAATATTGTTTCGTATCTGCTCTTGTAAGCCAAAGCATGCTTATTCCGTAAATGATAATAATAACGATGGGTATCATGAAGCTTTTCAGCAGGTGCAATTCTCTGTAATAAATAGCCATACCTGCAGGAATCAGCATGAAGCCGGCGATGATCATAAGCAGTAAAGAGAGTGTTTTCAGAACTTGCCGAATATTCATTATGGAACAGCCACCATGCTTTCAATTTTTCCGACAAATTCTTTCTGTGCTATGATTATAACGTGGTCACCCTCCTTTATGACCAGATCACCATGCGGGATAATAGACCGCCCTTCCCTGGCAACAGAAATAATAAGGGCACGGGCAGGGAAATTGAGATCCTTGATCTTCCTGCCTGTCAGTTGGTTCTTTCTTTCCAGGGAAAGTTCCATCACTTCCACATCTCCGCCCGAGATACTGTGGATGCTCTTGATATTACCTTTTCTGATGAACTTCAGAATGGGATTGGTAATACTGTCCCTAAGGCTTACTACGGCATCAATCCCAAGCTTATAAGCCATATTCATGTAGTTCTTCTGGTTTACCATACTGATAGCCCTCTTGATACCAACTCTCTTGGCGTAAAGGGCGACAAGGATATTCAGTTCATCGTTCTTCGTAGTGGTGACGATAAGATCATGCTCAGACAGACCTTCTTCCTTAAATACAGACTCCTCGGAAATATCAGCGTTAATTACAAGAGCCTCAGGGAAAAGGCTGGAAAGCTCCTTGCATTTTTCATAGTCCTCTTCGATTATTTTTACGCTTTTGATCTTAGTGCTTTTTTTCTGTCCTTTGAAGAAATAATCCAGGAAGCGGTTATTCATCCGCGCATCTCTCTTCCGACCCTGAATAAGTTGCTTTGCTATATAAATACCGATCTTACTACCTCCTACAAGCACCACATCCTTTATAACAATCGGAGATCTTCCTATCATATCAAAGATTCGTTCTAATTTCTCCTTTGTAGCAAGGAGATAGAGGTTATCCTCCTCATGGATAACCGTATCGCCTGAAGGGATAACGAACCGGTCTGATTTCTCAATGCCCGCTATTAAAAAATCCATCTGTATCTTTTTCATGGCATCACTGACAGTCACATTCTTGAGAAAGGACTCCGGAGTGACAACCACGTTTCTCATCTGGATACAATCCTGTTCAAAAAATATTATATCGCTACTGGCTCCACTCTCTATTGTATCAATTATCTTTTTGGCGGCTTCGATTTCAGGATTGACGATTAAATCGATTCCAAAAAAGGACTTGTCCATTATCTTTGTAGTGAAATAATCGATATTCTTGACCCTGGCGATTCTGTAAGATATATTAAATTTTTTATCTACAAGACCGCAGGCAATGATATTCACTTCATCCGAGCCTGTCAAAGAGATAAAAAAATCGGCTTTGTTAATACCGGCGCTTTTGAGGGTATCCGGATTGTTGCCCAGCCCGTTGACGACCTTGCAATCCAATTGCCGTGAAACGTAGTCTGCCCTTTCCGGGTTTTTTTCTATAAGGATTACATCCTTATTTTCTATTACAAGCCGTTTAGCCAGCTCAAAACCAACTTCTCCAGCTCCAACGATTACTATTTTCACAGACAGGTACCCCTGATTAGTTTTTTGTTTTTTGTCGTTTGTACATCTTCAAAAGGATTGATCTCATTATGCTAAAATATAAGAGCGACTTTTCACATTTGCAAAGAGTATCAAGCCTCAACGCTCAGGTTGGACTATCACCTGTGGTCATTTGATCAAACTCGAAATATCCTCTATTAAAACAGGCAGCGCGACTGTCACCCGGTAGTCTTTTTCGATATAGATTTCTTTCAGTTTAAACCGTTGGGAAGCCGCTAATATTGCGTCCTGAAACAGTTCTCTGTTTTCATGCAGTTTCATACTATCGGATATTCCATTTTTTAACCGTCGGAAGAATATTAT
>JAUVYC010000091.1 GCA_030603285.1 Spirochaetota bacterium | reverse complement strand
CGTAACCCTGTCCTCTTCCTGCAAACGAACCAGAACACCGACCTCTTCGCCTTTAAGAATAACGTCTGCTACTTCTGCCCCTGCAAAGGAGCGTTTGACTGCCTGCCCCACCTGTGCTACGCTTACGCCAAAGAGGGCTGCCCGGTCCCGGTTAACTGTAATCCGGTATTCCGGAAGCCCTTCTTCACGTGATATTCTAACATCGTGTACATTCCCGATACTCTCCATAATATTTTTCAGTTTCTCTGCGAGCGCCTTACCCTGCTGCATATCATATCCTGATACGATCACACTGAGGTTACCGGTAGCCCCTGTTGCATGGCCTCCAGCTGAAAATCGTGCTGTTACACCCGGCACCTTCGAGATTTCTTTTCTCAAAACATCGATGATCTCCTTATCACTTCTTTTCCTCCTTTTTAAATCAACAAGGGTCATCCAGATTTCCGCTCGATTTGTAGCTTCAACGCCCATCATTTCGCCGCTCCTCCCGACCTGCCGAAAGGTGATTTCGCGTTCAGGAACGTTTTCATCTATAATATTGTATATTTTATCCACTGCGGCTCGCGTTGTATCTACATTCGTCCCGATAGGGGTCTTAAGACGCACCTGTATAAAACCTTCATCAGATTGAGGCATGAATTCTACCCCAATCACCCGCATGAGAAAGATGCTTCCTCCCAGAACCGCAACGACCATTCCTACAAAAGCCCAGCGGTGAGAAAGTGCCCATCCAAGAAACTGCCTGTACACCTCATCAAGAAAATGCAACACTTTTCCCCGCGATTTCAGCTCACCTTCTAAATCCATCAGGGAATCAGCCTTGCTCTTTAATTTCACTTTTTTAATTTTGCTTGACAACATGGGTATAATTGTCAGTGCTACAAGCAGAGATGAAAGGAGGGAAAATGATACTGTAAAAGCAAGATCTTTAAAGAGCTCGCTCGCAAGTCCCTTTATAAAGAGCACAAGCGGCAGAAAAACAGTAATAGTTGTAAGGGTGGATGCAATGATTGCTTTTGACATTTCCTGGGAGCCCAGCTTCGAGGATTCTCCTGGCTTTGCTCCAAACTCCCTGTAGCGGAAAATATTTTCCAGCACAACAATCGAATTATCTACAAGCATTCCAATGCCAAGGGCAAGGCCCCCTAAGGACATCATATTGAGCGTGAGGTCGAACAAATACATGAAAATAAAGGTTGTAATAATGGAAAGAGGAATGGATATGGATATGATGAGAGTAGTAGGCAAATTCCTGAGAAAGATGAACAGAACAAAAACAGCAAACACTCCGCCTATAAGAGCCACCTGCCAGACAGTTTTGATAGATTCTTTTATAAAGTCTGCGGGTGAATAGAACTTTTCTATTCTGATATCCTCCGGAAGAGAAGCCTCAAGGGATTTTAATTTTTTTTCTAATAGCTTTGATATCTTTACCGTGTTCGTCCCGGATTGCTTCTGGACCAGCATTATAACTGCATCATTTTTCTCAATTTTGGCATCCATATCTTCCTCAACATACCCCTCATAAACGGATGCAAGGTCCTTGAGGTAAACGGGAATTCCATTTTTACTGGCAACGATAACATTTTCTATCTCCCGGAGGCTCTGGAATTTCCCGATTGTTCTTAACACAAAAGTTGAGCCCCCCTCATCTACCGAGCCTCCCGCCACGTTTATATGTTCTGCCCGAATGATATTTATCACCTGGTCTACCGTTAAACCATACGAAGCAAGGTGCGTTCTATCAAGGTCGACATGTACCTGCCGCTGACGCCCTCCCCATATCTGAACATTCGCAACACCGTCAATCTGCTCAAGGTTATTCCGGATATAATTATCAGCTACATACCGTAAGCTTAATAGATCCCTTTTTCCCTCAATGACAAGGACCATTAACGGAATCATCGATGGATCAAACTTAAAAATTACCGGCTGTTTTGCTTCATCAGGAAGAAATTCTCTTACAAGGTCAAGCTTTTCCCGCAAGTCGGCAGCCGCTTCCCCCATATCTGTTCCCCATTCATACTCAATAGTAACAACTGACTGACCTTCCCTGGATGTGGACGTGATCTTTTTTACGTTGCTCGCTGAGGCTGCGGCATTCTCAACCACCCTCGTAAGGTTTTCTTCCACCTCTTCCGGTGCAACACCCGGGTAATTCGAAAAGATAGCAATAAGTGGGTATGAGATATCGGGAATCAAATCAATGGCAAGGTGTATCAGTGAATAAACCCCCAGTACGATAATTGCAATAAAAATAACGATTGTGGTAACTGGCCGATTTACAGAAAGCTCGGATAGTTTCATTCAAGCACCTCCGTGATAGTTACCATATCGCCGCTCGATACATTATGCTGGCCGATCACTATGACATTTTGCCCTTGAACCAGCCCTTCCAGTACTGAAATGGTATTTCCTTCCCTGATATCAAATAAAGGTTCAACCTGTACAGCTCTTCCTTCTTCTTCGATAAACACTACATTCCTGCCATCCCTGTCAATCACAGCGGATAGAGGGATAATAAGGGCATCATTCCTTCTTCTTAGAATAATTCTTACCTCACCGAACATTCCCGGTTTCAACATACGACGGCTGTTATTAATAAGTATCCGTGCCTCAAGTGTCCGTGACACAGGATCGACCACAGGGCTTATTTTACTAACCTTTCCGTAAAATGTTTTATTGGGATATGAAACAACTGTAATTTCCGTTTCTATACCCTGCTTTATCCTGGAAATATCCTTTTCAGATATATGAACAACAACTTCAACATAGTTGATATTAATAATCTGGAAGAGAGGCAATTGGGGAGTCACATAGTCGCCATTTTCCATTAATACCTTCTTAACAATTCCATCAATTGTGGATTCAATGGGTGTAGGAGCAAATGTGAGCCCGGCTTCACTCCTGTCAATAAATGCCAGAACACTTCCCTTCGCTACTTCATCGCCATCCCTGGCTAAAATATCTTTAATTTTCCCCGGTACCGTGGAATAGATATTTACTTCAGTTTCAGGAACGACATCTCCGTTAAGTATCAATGATTCATTAATAAGCCCAAGGCCGGCCTTGTATACAACAACCGGTGTTGAGATATCCAGTATTTCATCAGGCCTTTTCAAGATAAGCTCGATTTTTTCCCTATACCTGTAAAAAGCAACACCCCCAAGAATACCAATAGCGATAATTATAATAAAAATAATAATTATCGTTTTCAACCACTTTTTCATGTGATTCTCCCATCCTTTTCTTTAAAAATGATCGACCCCGACTGCATCCATAAGATCAAACAGTGCGGATTTATAATTATATATCGATGTGAGAGACCCGAGTTGTGCAGCATTTAATGTAATCTGCGTATCTTTCAATTCCATGCTGGAAATCAGCCCATTTACATATCGCTCGCTTGCAGACGCATAAAGCTTCAATGCAAGCTCAACTCCCTTCTCACCTGATGAAATCTTTGCTTTCTCTTCTTCAAGTTGTAAGAGGATATTCTCAATATTCAATCTGATGCCGCTTTCAATCGAACTCAGACCCAATTTCAACTGTTCCAGATCAAGGGCGTCTTTCTTGACATCAGCATTTTCTTTGCTCCATGGAAATAATGCAGAAAGAGGCATCTGTATACGCACACCGCACATAAGATTCCCTTCCCAGGAATCTTTCCCCCAGTACCGGGCATCTCCTGTTTCAGAATCAAATCCGCTTTGAAGCGTATAATTTGCAAATCCTGCAATAACCGGCTTTTTGCCGCCTTTTGTAATAGCTTCATTTATTTCCATAAGGGAAATGCTTTTTTTATACTGCTTTACTTCATACTTATTTTTCAGGGCTTCTTCGAATAATTTACCTTTTGTAAAGATAAAATATTCCGGTTCCAGGCTCCCGATAAGCTCAACATCAAAATCACCCTCGTCCACAACCCCGAGCAGGTCCTTTACAGCTAGAAGCGCAAACTCTACCTGATTTGCGGCTGAAATCAGTTCAGGTCTGAAGTTTTCCACATCAGACTCTGCACTCAGGACTTCATATTCAGGAGCAAGCCCTGCCTTATACCTTTTTTGTGCGACATCCAGTGCCTCTTCTTTGTACTTCAGTGTTTCTTCCTGTACTGCCAGGACTTCCTCTGCCAGAATATACCAGTAAAACACCCGTTTTATCTCGATAATAAGTTTTCGCTTTTCCTCTTCAAAATCCATTTCTGTTAGTGTTAAGTTCTCCTCGGCCAATCTAGCTGCATTTTTAAGTTTTCCGAAGGTATAAATCGTCTGGCCCACGTCTGTGGAGATAGATACTGGATCAGAACCGGCTACATAACTCCCGAGAATTTTTTGTTCCTTGAACAGGTGTCTGTAGGTTGCGCCAATTTCGACGCTGGGATAATATGCCGACTTTGCAGACTGGACACCTGCACGTGCAGAATATGTTGCAAGCATCTTTATTTTTAATGTTGTACTGTTTTTTAACCCCAGGCCGATTGCTTCATTGAGAGAGAGCTGGAGTGTTTCCGCCATCACAAAATATGATGCACTCAGAAATACAAAAATAATAAAAAAAATCACTTTCTTCATCATATTATTTCCTTTCTGATACACCATCAAGCAGTATTTGCATAATTGACTTGACCTTTTTCTCCACATCAATACCTGTATTTACATTATTATTACAGTACCCCATCTGCTTAATGGAATTTGTCACCATACCGTCAAAACTGTTTACAATCTCCTCACTTTCAATATCACTCCGGATAAGGCCTTCCCGTTTCCCCCTGTCTATTACATTAATTTCATAATTAATAAGGTCCTGTTTCCTTATTAAGAGCAAATTGAACAGTTTTTTATGACTGCTTAACAAATTTTCATTGATAATGGTTTGAAATATTCCAAAAAAATCCCTGTTCTGGGAGAAAAATTTCAGCTGGTAGAATGCAAGGGATTTCAATATCTCAAGAGGGTTCATCTGTTCGTTTATATTTTTTTGTAACAGAAGGGCTAAATTGTCAATAACGTGCAAGATCGTACTGCAGAAGAGGTCTTCTTTATCCTGAAAATAAAGGTACAATGTTCCTTTTGCAATCCCTGCCTCACGGGCCACCTCATCAATAGCAGCAGGGCTGTACCCCTTCTTTGAAAAGATCTTCAATGCTGCTTCCATTATTTTTTTTCTTTTCTGCTCTTTTCCTTTTATACCTGCTGCTTTTGCCATACTCACTCCATAAACTGACTGACTGTTCAGTCATTAATTTAATAAAACCATAATAAAAAGTCAAACAGATTATTAGTTTACAGAAATAAAAATATTTTATACATTACACAGTAGGGCAGGCCCATGTGCCCGTACTAACCAGCATTTCGCACTAATACCCATCATGTATAAAAACCCTGTTTCAAAAACCCCTGCCGCCTCATTTTATCCTTCCTCTTGAACTCCCTGTATACCCGTGCTGCATGATAATAATTCTCCACACTGTGATAACCGCTTTTGAGATCTGCTCTATACAGTTCCAGTAGATTTGGAAAATAAGGCGATGTAAACAGCGTTCTCAATCTTCTTTCCGGCAGCCTGTCTACAGCATTAAGTATCATATGATTATGCACTAAAAAAGATACTTCCTCTATTTCTTCTTCATTAAAATAAAAACGACGCAAAACATTTCTAGCAATTATTCCGCTTGCAGTAGAATGATTTGGGAAGGGTTTGTTATTACTTCTGTCTGCCTGAGTTAACGCCTTTCCTGTATCATGAAGAAGGATAGATATCATCAATGTTTTATTTGGTCTTTTCACACATTTCATACATTCGAGAGTATGCTGAAATCCATTCCCCTCCGGATGATGATCTTTATCCTGATCTACACTTTTCAATAAGGCAACTTCCGGGAGCAGTTGGTCTATAATTCCGCATTCATCTAATAATTTAAGTGCTTCATAAGCCCTTCCGGATACACAGATATCAAAAAAGTTCCTGGCAATACTTACATTTATTTTTTTATAATTGTATAAAGATCTGCTATTTCTTAAAAAATCAAGTAAGGACCTATCTATTTCAAATCCTGTCTCACTTAATATTTTTGCTGTCTTTAATGTAATGGTTGGAAAGTTTTCAGCAGCTCTCTCCGGGCTCATGGTTGTACGAATAATACTCTGTTTAAAAACAGGATAAGCATCCAGCGGGTCATAGAAAATATCTCTTTCGAAATCATAAAAGAAACTATTAATCGTAAAAAGGGAGGCAGCTGCAGCATGTTTACATGCATTTTTATTAATCTCAATTATACCGGGAATACGAACTGCTCTGTCAGCGGGATAATCGCTTACATAAAAATGAACAGGATATTCACTCTGAATAAAGCATGTGGGTTCATCGCCATTCTCCCGGAAAATGATATCCGGAAACAATTTTGAAATCTGGAGCAGATCAGCATTGGTTAAAATATTTATAACCCTCGGCATTCTTCTTAAAAGCATATCCCGTGGGGTTTCATATGCATAGTAGGCCCAGAATCCGTTTGCGACCAATCTCCTCCCGTAATATTCAGATCTAAAATCCATTCTAAAAGACCTTCCTTTATATTCGTGCAAACCCCGCACTATAGCCCGCAACTAATGATTGTGCTATCAATGTTTAAAGTGCCGAAAACCTGTAAATACCATACCAATACCAGCGTCATTACATGCCTTTATTACCTCTTCGTCCTTTACGGATCCACCAGGCTGTATTATCGCAGTGATATCGTTCTCCGCTGCAAGCTGGACTGCATCAGGTTCAGGAAAGAAGGCATCGGACGCAAGAACAGAACCCCTGGTTCTGTCTTTTGCTTTGGAAAATGCCATAAAGGCAGCATCTACTCTGCTCATCTGACCTGCGCCAACTCCCACTGTTTTGGTCCCCTGAGCAAGAACAATAGCATTTGATTTTACATGCTTTACAACCTTCCAGGCGAATAAAAGAGACTTCAGTTCATCATCAGATACTTTTTTGTCTGTGACAACTTTCAAATCTTCAATCTTAAAATCATCAAGGTCTCTTTCCTGTATTAAGATTCCTCCAATTACTCTTTTCATATCGTAATCGTACACTTCTTCTCTGCACATTTTACCTGTTTCAAGAATTCTTAAATTTTTCTTTTCCTTGAGCATATTCAAAGCATCCTCCTCATACCACGGGGCAATTATACACTCTACAAATCCAGCCTTTACTATTTCTTCGGATGTGGGTTTATCCAGAATTCTGTTAAAACCTATAATACTCCCAAAAGCAGATACCGGATCACCATCCCATGCGTCCAGAAACGCCTGCTTTAGTGTTGTACTTGCTGCTGCGCCACAGGGGTTTGTATGCTTTATAACTGAGCATGCAGGTTTATCAAACTCTTTTACAATCTCGGCTGCTGATTCAATATCAAGGATATTATTGAATGAAAGCTCCTTTCCATGAAGTTTATTAGCGGTAGAAACACCTGTTACATTAATCTCAGGACTCGTATAAAATACCGCAGATTGGTGAGGATTCTCACCATAGCGTAATTCCTGTTTTTTCTTAAAATATACACTTACAGTATCAGGATATTTACCTGCTCCCTTTGCCACAATAACATTGTGAAAATAACCGGATATAAGGCTATCATAATATGCTGTTTTTTCAAATACCGCCATTGCAAGTCTTTTTCTTGTCTCAAAGGAGATACTTCCCTTTATTTTAAGCTCGGCAAGAACAATTTCATAGAAACCCGGGTCTGGAATGACACATACAAAAGGATAATTCTTTGCCGCAGACCTGAGCATTGAAGGGCCGCCAATATCAATGTTTTCAATTGCCTCTTCTGTACTTACTCCTTCCTTTTTTATAACCTTTTCAAAGGGATAAAGATTTATAATAACCATGTCAAAAGGAGAGATACTATTTTCTTTTAGCTGGACTATATGATTTTCATTATCCCTCCTGGCCAGGATACCTCCATGAATTTTCGGATGCAGGCTCTTTACCCTCCCATCAAGAATCTCCGGAAACCCTGTATATTCAGCTATCTTAATTACCGGTATACCGACATTCTCAAGTGTTTTCGCTGTTCCACCTGTTGAATAGATACTGACACCCATTTCATCAAGGCTTTTTGCAAGTTCCACCAATCCTGTTTTGTCATACACACTGATTACTGCGTTTTTTATTTTAATATCCATCAATCACTCCCTCATAAATCTTATCCACCAATAAAACACTGATTACAGAAAAGAAGAATAGCCTGAAAACTGCCGTGCAACATCGTCTATATCCCCAGCCCCCATAAAAACTATAACTTTGTTCTCATGATCCAATCCATGAAGTAGAGAGGAGATTTCTTCATTACGCTTAACATGAATTACTTTTTTATTACCTGATATTCTTTTCAGTGCTTTAAAGAGATCAGAGCTGCTTACCGCTGCTACATAGGCGTCTGAATCCCGCTGTCTGTAAATCTCCGTGAGTATTATGTAATCGGCACCAAGAAGTTCTTTAACAAAATCATGAAATAATTCTGCAGTTCTTGAGTACTGATGGGGTTGAAACACGACACATATTTTTCTGCCTGGATGCTTTTCCCTGAGAGCACTTAAGGTAACATTTATCTCGGTAGGATGATGAGCATAATCACTATATACAGCATTTCCTGCGATCTCACCAAGATATTCCAGCCTCCTTTGCATACCTGTAAAGCTGTTCACGGATTTTTCAATCACACTTTGATTAACACCAATTTTTAAGGCAAAAACCGCAGACAGTGCAGCATTGATACAATTAAACCTGCCGTGAACGGATAAATTTAAATTGAGAACACTTCTGTTTTGATTCATAATCATGAATGAGTACAGGCCTTTCTGGTTTTCTATTCCCTGTATTATGTATTGATTCGATGCTTCAAATCCGACTGTATACATCTTCTGTTCATGTATCCCCTTCAGAATTTCTCTTATGTTTTTATCATCACCATTTACAACGGAAAATCCTCTCCTGTCCGATGTCTTCAAAAAATCAAAAAATGCCTGCTTTATATCCTCAATATCGCGGTAGTAATCCAGATGGTCATTTTCAATGTTAGTAACGACAGTATACCACTTTTTAAGATCAAGAAATGACCTGTTATACTCACAGGCTTCCGAAATAAAATAATCGCCTTTCCCAAAAACAGAATTCGAGCAAAAGCCATTCATAACACCGCCGCACACAACAGTTGGCTCTAAATTAGCATTTGTAAGGATGGCTGCAGTAACACCTGTTGTTGTTGTTTTCCCGTGTGTCCCTGCGACTGCAACTCCCCTTTTTTCTCCCATAATCATGCCAAGATATTCAGAATATAGATATACAGGAATATTTCTTCTCTGTGCTTCACGAACTTCAGGATTGTTTTCAGGAACTGCAGCACTTCTTACTACTATATCAGGGTTTTTTATCTGTTCGGCC
>JAUVYC010000155.1 GCA_030603285.1 Spirochaetota bacterium | reverse complement strand
TAAATGCAACAGCAAATCATTGTACTATTGCTCATATAACCGTGCTCCTTGTTGCACTCACGGCTGTTAAGACAGACCATAGAGATAAAATTCGGTTCGTCAAAAAGTTCCTTCCCAATCTCTAATTTTGTGACCGCCTATAAAGGTTAAGTTCAGGAAAACCAAGCCTTAAAATCCCCTTGTCGGCCTTCCGGGTAAATAGTACCATCCGTCTATTCGGGTTACTGATAAAATGCTATCTCTATCAGCCCCATATTGTTGGTATGGTAGACGGCTGCACTAATCGCACACTCGGGCTTTAAATATCCCAGGGTTCGCTTCAGCCGCTACCTTCATTAAGAGCTCGATCTGCCTTAATGAAGGATTCTTTATCATCTTCCCGTACCAAGCAAGGGCTTTTTTACTTTCATCATAACATCACACACCTTGTGGATAGTTAGCACCTTGTTTGGGAAAACTCGCACACTTAGTAACTTCTATCAATAATTAGACTTATTATCATGTCGGCCTTCGTATAACAGATGACACTGTCGAAAAACTCGTTTCATAAGGCTTTCTCAGAACGAATACGACTCTCCCTCTGGCAGGCTAAAGTCATGGCTATCCGTGGCCGACCTATGTCCCACTTTCTGAATAGTGTGTACATAGATGTATCAGCCGATTCCTTTCATCTCCTTCGTAATAGCGGTCACTTGCAGATTTACAGCCAAGTAATTCAAAAATGACTGTGTCTCAGGAGTTCCCATTTCTTGAGGATGTCGTTTTTTGTGAAAAAGAATAAACCAACGCCCCCAGTGAACATACGACTTCTCTGTTTTTAGAGAATAATGTTTGAGACGGAGAGCCTCTCGAAGTTGATCTAATAATTTAGGTTTGTCTTTATACACAATACACAAATCCTTCTATGCAAAAAATTATAAATGGATCGATATTTCTATAAGCCATTTTCTCTAATAACAATAAACAAAGTAAATGTATTTTTTGTTTCAATATGCCTGCAAATTTAAAGTATAAGAGGTAATATACCAGTAATTTTGTAACAACTTTGTTTATTATACTGCTTTTTTGAAGTATAGCACCTTCGTTGTTGTGATGATATATTGCAATAATGAAGTTTTTTACGGTGATATACTTCATATTTGCAGTTCACGGCCAAAAGGAAGCCACCTCCTTTGGAGGTGGTCTATAATATTCCTAAAAAGATTAATTCAAAGGCTATGCCTTTAAAAGCCTTTTGGCTTGGAAACTACCACCTGCTTTGCATATGGTCTTTTACATGCAAAAAAGATTTTTATTTGGAAAGGAATATTATCTGGAAAGAAGCCCTTTTCTTGATGACATCAATTTATTCTTTTCATGTTTCCTCTGTATTTTACCTGCGTATAGCAATAAATATCCACCCATATTTATTGATTATTAGTTTTCCTTTCGTGCTTTTAAAAAATAAATCCGGTTATTGTTCTTGAATACATTGGAAAAATTGAAGATAAAGTTAAAGATGGATTATTAAATCTACCAATTGAATACTATTTAATGATTTCTGCTGCAGAGTTCTCACAGGATAAACTGGCTATAGATTTTTTGCAGTTTCTCAGGGATACTGCATTACAATCTGGATGGTTTATACAAATAGGCAGTGGCCGAGCTGTCCGCTTTTTTTATGATTTTTTGCGGGACATACAGATTTCTGCCTCTACCGATATCCTTTGATAAGGTTCGCCGAAGAACCTCAGCATCGTGCGCTAAAAGACCATATTCCGATGTTGTTTCTCTACTCTAACCCACTGATCAGAACTCCTAAGAATTAGCTCTGGCCAGATATCAGAAGGTGCCTTACCGAAAACGGTCTCAGCATCGAACCGAAGGATGTGCCAATCACCTCTCGACACTTCTTGCTCTAGTTGAGCTGGTGCCCAACCGGCGTAACCTGAATGGACATGAAACCTTTCTCCTGTGCTCGAATGGTCGACATCCGCTGGAGCACTAACAGGCCTGAGCTGTTATATATATCATCAAAAACAAGATCAGACTCTTCAGGCTGATTATTTGATCGTATGAGCAGCAACATCCAGTTGCTGGCGACCGGGCCACCGATGTATACAATATCCTTCCGATTCCGCAGTCCATCTATCTCCGGAAACACTCTGGAAAGTTTCACCTTGGTGGGTTGATTGATGACTAGACCCGTCGCGCCGTACCAGCCGTAATCGATCAAGAGGACGACAGTTTCCGAGAAGTTTGGGTCTCTGAGGTGTGAACTGGCGACTAGAAAATTCCCTTTGGCCAGCTTCGCCTCAGCCAGTAAACTACCCGGCGATGGGAAAGTGACAGGAGACCGGTAAGGTAGCAACACCGAGTACTGGCCGGAATACGTTACCCCGATAAGAAACATGCCAGGCACTATTGCAAGCATTATTAATGTGATCGCAGTTGCAATGAAAAATGACTCTTTTCGAATTCGCACATATTTATTTAATGGCATAACACCTCTCAGGCATCTCCGTCTCGAATAGTCCGTTTAAGTATACTACGTGGATTTTATTAACGAAAGAACTTTACAGGATTAGTAAATGCAACCAAAACAGCTAAGGTCATTAATCTATTTGCAAATCCGTACGGTCCCCTTGTAAAACCTTCGGTTGATGGTAAATTTGTTTATACTTTGAGACAGAAAGGGATTGAAAGAATAATGAACAGTCCTTTGAAAATTAGCTGCTGCTATAATAAAATCTATGTATCTATTCAGCCACAGAGTCATTAAGGTCGCAGACATCGGGCACAGAGAGTTAGATATTATATAAAAATATTTGAAATTAAACTTTTAAAATTAAAATTCAGGATATCTTCATAAATCTACTGAAATATTCTATAATAAAACCTTTGTTTCTCTGTGGACTCGGTAATATAGTTATATTCCTGGTAATATAATTATATTCCTTTGTCTCTGTGGTTAATACATGAATAGTTACAAATCTATTTGATTAGGTGCGACATATTAGTACCTTAACCCTGATTTTCTTGCCCAACAGGCACAAACTTTAGTTTGCAAGAAAATATCTTTGTAATCTTGAATGCGGCTTGTCCACTTTAGGGAGGAACAGCATGATTGAGTCAAAACTCAAAACCATGGGCCAGCAATTCGGCCGCCGTTCCTGGGCGGAACCCTGGTACTACAGCTTAACTTTACCATCTTTACTGCAATTTCATCTTAAAAAGGCTATAAATAAGCCTACAAACATGCTTAAAATGTATTCAAAATGTCTTTTTAAGTAAAAGTTACGCTGTAGTACTAGGTAGTAATCGAAAGTGAGGAAGATCATATGAACGGCAAAGCAGGAGAAGATGGCCGGAACGGTTTTTCAGGAGTTGATGAACCGGCAGGCAGAAACAAAAGTGCGGCTCGGGCTTTCTCAAAGCTCAAGAAAGCAACAGTCCGGTCTCTCCCAATACCAAAAAAAGTCGATTTACCTACCTATGTAAAAGACATTGTCGGCGACATCAAGCCATGGGACGAGCGCGACATTTTGTTTGCCCGGACAGATCTCTTCTATTATTTCGGCTCGGACAGTCCTGAATATAAGGCTTACTATGAAGCGCATCCCGAGTATCTGGAATATGATACCCGGGTTAACAACCTGCCAGGCCTGGGGAAAACAGGCGGTGTTGACACACCAATGTTCGATGCTCAGTTCGATGTAATCGCAAAAATTGCTTCCGAGTCTTTTGTAGATGGAGAAATTGCCCCCCATAAAACCGAAATTACATCGGAGCGTATAGTTAGGAAGGTGAAGGCGCTCGCCAGACTTTTTGGGGCTGATCTGGTGGGGATTGGACCCCTGCGCCGGGAGTGGGTTTACAGCCATGTCGGCCGGTCATTCGGTAACAGTGAAGGTTTCCAGAAATGGGGTGAACCGATAGACCTTATCCATAACACCAGCGCAATTGTGATTGGTATCCAGATGGATTACAATCTGATCCAGAGCGCGCCGGATTTTCCGGAGCTGCTGGCAACGGCTAAAGGGTATGCCACCGGTGCATGGATCTCGATTCAACTGGCTCAATACATTCGTATGTTAGGTTTTTCAGCCAGGGCTCACCACCTGTATAACTACCGGGTTCTTGCCGTGCCGGTCGCTGTGGATTGCGGTTTAGGGGAGCTTTCCCGTGCAGGCTTCTTGATCACGAGAGAGTTCGGACCGGCATTACGCCTGGTTGTGGTCACTACGGATATGCCTATGGTTCATGACCCTCCCGTTGACATCGGCGTCCAATCCTTCTGTGAATCCTGCAAAATCTGTGCGGAAAACTGCCCCGTGGGTGCTATTCCTGTGGGCGAAAAGGTTGAGTTCAACGGTATGAGAAAATGGAAACTGGACGAACAAAAATGCTTTCGCTACTGGCATGCGGCAGGTACGGACTGCGGGCTCTGCATGGTCTCATGCCCATGGACAAAACCCATGAACTGGTTTCACAAATGCATGTCTTTACTGGCTACTGTGAAAGGCCCGCACCAGTCACTGATGGTAAAAGCGGATAAGCTGTTCTACGGTAAATTTAAGGGAGTGCCTCGCCCAGACTTTATTGATCCGTTTGAAAGCTGAAACCAAAAGACTTATTTTTCCGGAAATGTCTGAAAATTTTGATATAGTGAGAAAATAAACTTCTATTCATTCTTTAATAACCAATTTAATATTTCGTCATCTGGTTCCACCCACCGAATTAGCGGCTTCATCTGCAGGTCGAAATGTACTCGCCGATCATCAGGTTGGTTCTTATGCAGGTGACTGTATACTGTCATTATCCCAAACCCGGGAGCAAAAGGGAAAGGGCAGTAGATGAACGGTAACTTTTCTGTAGAGCTTACCGACCACACCTGCAGGTTTGGTTAGTGTCCTTCGGACTCTACCTATTCCTGCCATTTGTTGGTAATTCATTTGACTAAATTATTAAATTCCTCTTGATTTTTTTATAATTTTTCTTCATAATCGTTTATCATAGAATCCTCCCAGTTTAAAACATTTATAAGTTTTTATAATGTTTGCATATCTGGGAGGTTTTTTCAAGTCCATAGGATTGGCAGCGGAGGATCTGTCAGCGTCATATTTTGTTTACAAAAATGCAGGAGAATAAATTCGGAACCATGTGGTTGTTTTTCCTACGGTAATTTGTGCTTCTGTGATTGCTCAAAAGATAAGCCGGGAAGTGCCGGAGGTTGTTTACGTAACCCATCAGCATGGATGTGGGCACCTGGGGGAAGAAAAAGAGCATATGATGAGAGCAATGACCGGTTTTTGCTCAAATCCGAATATCGCAGGGGTTCTTTTGGTTGGGCTGAGTTGTTGGGTACAGAACATATCCTAAAAAGAAGAGCGGTTAGCGAAGAAGTGGGGAGACGTATCTTAGATATAGCAAAGGCGGCTGAGGCTAGGATTAATGCCATGGGTGTTGATATACGAGGAACCGAACCATCTCCGGGAAACATTGCAGGTGGGTTGACTACTCTTGAGGAAAAAGCTCTTGGAGCCATTCGAAAAGGAGGTACAACGTCGATAAAAGAAGTGATCGATTACGCTCAAAAACCTTCCCAGAAAGGGTTGATTATCATGGACGGGCCTGCTCATGACGTGATCTCTAATATAGGGATGATTGCATCAGGGGCTCAGTTGATTGTATTTACCACAGGCAGAGGAACACCCGTGGGCTCACCAGTTGCCCCTGTAATAAAAGTATCTTCAAATAGCAGACTTTACAATTGCATGCAGGACAATATTGATATTAATGCTGGAACCATACTGGATGGCTATGAAACAATTCAGAATGTGGGGGAGAAGATATTTCATGAGATGATAGAGGTATCATCCGGTAAGGAGACACTAGCTGAAACACTGGGACACTGTGAATTTGCTATCCATCCCATCGGCCCAACCGTTTGAAGTACAGTCAGAAACAGATTCTCTATTCTTTTTTACGTAATTGGGATTGAAATCTGGCTTTTTTTAGAATTTTTATTTATATGAACCATTTCTAATAACACTAAAAGATGAAGAATTGAACAGCATAAAAGAATATTTAAAAAAATACTAGAATACCCTGAATATTGAAGAGATTTAGGAAGTATTATAAAAGCCATACAGATATTTGAAGTAAAAAAGGTAATATATGAGTAAATTAATACCTTAATACTGATTTTCTTGCTTTTTGGGCAAGAAAATCTTTAAAATCAAGAATGTGGCTTATCCACATTAGGGGTAAAAAAAGGGTAATATACTGCATTTTTGACGTATAGTATCCTTTTTATTAATGCTTTGAATTTAGTGTATTTGGGCATTTTTCTGGAAATTGAAAAAGTGATTTTTGTCAATTTTTTCTACCCTGGAAAACCGCACTTTGTCAGTTTTGCATTGCTTCCAACACTCCTTGGGGATAGTTGCATACCTTTCTTAACAAATTCTCACCAAGGGTGGCTACTTGCCAGCTGTCCTTCGCAAAACTGCCAGCTATAGGAGAATTTTTATAAAAATATAAACAAGATTGTTTAAACCGAATCTTTTTAAATTGAAAAATCTAAATCTCTAAAGTAGAATATAAAATTCATACAACTAA
>JAUVYC010000012.1 GCA_030603285.1 Spirochaetota bacterium | reverse complement strand
CACATGACGCTATCTTCACTACACACTTTGCCCCTCGAGCTCTTTAGATTCATAGCGAGAGAGCACAGAGACAACTAATGGGAAGATACTCAATATAAGGAGGCCTGATGTAAGGTTGCCGATTTTAGGAAAGATTCCGCTTGTAAGAACACACAGGATTGGTCCAAAGCTTGCTGCGGCCCATGCAAAGCCCATAAGAATGCCGCTGATAGTGGACACCATTTCCGGTGCAATTCTATGCCCCATTACGATGTTTGTCCCATGTCCCGCATGCAGGATAAATCCACTAAGAGCCAGAAAGGCAAAGGTGAAAAGAACTTTTCCCAGGTTTCCAAAATAAATAAAAAGTAAAAAGAAGGGGAAAAATCCTGTAAGAGAGAGAAAAAGCAGTTTTCGCGGCTTAACATAGGTTACCATAAAACCTGCAGCAAGGATACCTCCTGCGCCGGAGAGCATGAATACAGTACTCGCGCTGCTGTAAATATGCCGCCTAAAACCCCATTCCTCGAAAGTTTTTGCAAGAAAAGAGTTCATACAACATATAAATGCAGTACGGAAAACCATAGTGAGGAAGAGTAAAAGAATGGGACGGAAATGTCTGAAGAGTAACTGCTTTGATTTCTTAAAAGGAAGACTTTCTTCTTCGCTGTTAATTTTAATGTTACTGAACAACAGATAAGAAAAAGCAAGAAGAACAGTTGGAATTGCCAGAATAAATGATCTTGCTGTCCCGAACCTGTGAGTGAATGCAGAGAAGAGCGGCTGAGAGACAGCGAAGCCTATCGTTCCGATTGTTATAAATATCGCAAAGCTTGCATCACGTTTTGCTGCACCGACAGCACTTGATATATGTGCTCCTGCAGGATGAAAAATGGACGATCCCAGCCGTCCGAACAGCATGAGGAAAAAAAGGACTGTGTAATGCACTGAGAGTCCTAACATTGACATGGAAATCGAAGTAATTATCATCCCAAGAAAAAGGGGTAATTTCCCCCTCATCCTGTCGGCTGTATATCCCATAAAAGGCTGCAGGATGTTACCGGCAAATGATGTTGCTGTTATGATGAGTGCTGCCTTTGTGGGATCGAGCCGTGCAATCACAAGGTAAACTGGGAAAAAACCCATATAGGAATCTAAAAAAAAGTGCATGATTCCCAGAAATAATACCTTTTTCTTTTCCATACAGTCTCTTAATTTAGTAGAAGATTGAAAGCGTTTAATCACTTAAGATAGTTCAGAGATAATGAAAAGCAAAGAGTTTAAAAGTGGTCAGCATCATAATCTCAGGGCATTGTAATATTTGCTATTTCATTTGAACTGATATATGAAAATGTGTATTTTTGGAGCAGCCGCTTTTTAAAAAAGATTAAAAATTAATGAAAAAAAATGTATCGGATGAAAATCAGAAGAAACCGGCTGGACAAATTGACAGGGCAAAGAGACGGGAAGCTCTTTTATTCCTGATCTCCTATGTGAAGAGACATGGATGGAATGTTCTGTCAGGTGTTTTACTGCTGATGTTCGTTGATTTTATCCAGCTCATCATCCCGAAGGTGATTCAGAAAATAATTGATATGCTCGGGGGCGCTGCATTTTCCAATACTCTCATAGTAAAGAATACGCTTATTATACTTGCACTGGCTTGCGGAATGGTTGTTATTCGTTTTTTCTGGAGAGTATTAATTATTGGTTCCGCCCGGAAAATTGAAAAAGAAGTCCGCGAGGACATGTTTTCCCATCTGCAGACTCTTGGTTTTACTTACTTCAATCGCACACAAACAGGCAGCATAATGGCTTTGATGATAAATGATGTAAAGGCAATACGGATGGCCACAGGGCCCTCGTTCATCGCTCTGACTGATGCAGTCTTTATGGGGACATTATCTCTCTTTTTCATGTTTTCAATCGATTTGAAGCTGACCTTTTTTTCCATATTACCGCTTCCTCTTATTATCCTGATGATAGCAAAGTTTGGGCCAATGATTCAATCACGCTTCAAAGCTGTTCAGGAATCCTTTGCAGAGATCTCTTCAAGCACCCAGGAATCCTTTTCCGGTATACGAGTGGTAAAGGGATTCGTACAGGAAGACAGTGAAATCAAGGAATTTGAAAATAAATGCGGGGATTATGTATGGAAAAATATTCAGCTTATTAAAGTGTGGGGTTTTTTCTTTCCGTCGGTAACACTGCTTGCAAATCTTTCACTCGCCATTCTATATCTCATTGGAGGCAGGTCTGTCATTATGAACTCCCTTACGTTTGGTGAGTTTGTCGCATTTGCAATGTACATTAACTTACTGGTCTGGCCTGTGATTGCAATAGGGTGGGTTTTTACCGTTCTTCAAAGAGGCATTGCCTCATCAAAACGTATACTTGAGCTGTTGAATGAAAAACCGGACGTATTTGAAGACAAAAATGTCAATATTAACATTAAAAAAGTAGAGGGGGAGATCGAGATAAAAGACCTTATCTTTAGTTATTCGGAAGAAAGAAGTCCGGTATTACGTAATATTAATCTCAAAATACCTGGCGGCTCATCCCTGGGAATTATGGGAAAACCAGGTTCCGGCAAATCAACACTTGTCTCCCTCTTTTTCAGGTTGTTTCCAATTCAGGAAAATCATATTTTTATTGACGGACGTGATATCCATGAAATTCCATTGGCTCTTTTAAGAAGCTCAATCGGATATGTCCCGCAGGATCCTTTTCTTTTTTCAGATACGATAAAAAATAATATTACATTTGGTCTTAATGAGGATTCGCCGGATGATGGCGCTGTAGAAAGAATGTCCGGGCTTGTTTCCATGTATGACGAGATAATGGAGTTTCATGAAAAGTTCGATACAATCATCGGCGAGAGGGGAATAACACTCTCCGGCGGCCAGAAACAGCGCCTGTCCATTGCTCGTGCCCTTATCATAAAGCCGGATATCCTCATCCTCGATGATGCACTGTCGTCAGTAGATGCTGTAAAAGAGAGAGAGGTGCTCCAGAATATTTATCAGGAAATGGAAAAACGGACAAAGGTGATTATATCGCACAGGGTTTCAACAGTTAGAGAATGTGATACAATTATTGTTCTTGATGGGGGAAAAATTATTGAGTCCGGAACCCATGATCAGCTTGTAGAAAAATCGGGGTATTACAATAAACTATTTGAGCTCCAGAAGTTAGAAGAACAAATTGTATAAGGTTATTTATCTTAAGCACTTAACCGGTTACTGGCTCTTAATATACTGAAGGTTGAGTACCTTAATACTGATTTTCTTGCCCAATAGGCACAAACTTTAGTTTGCAAGAAAATATCTCTTTAATCTTGAATGTGGTTTATCCACATCAGGAATACCGTATGAATGATTATGACGATGATAAAAGAGAAAACGAAAAGCTGTACAGCATGGATGTGTTAAGGCTCATTTTTCATTACATAGTTGTCTATAAGAAATATCTTTTCGCATCGCTTTTTTTTGTTCTGCTTATCACAGGTGCAAACCTATCTGTCCCATATCTTTTAAAAACCATAATAGACAGATTTATTTTCAAGCAGGGACGTATAATTCAGCTTCATGAATATATATTGCAGGGTAATAAAACAATTGATAAAAAAAGATTAAGGGGCGGCATATATCTTACAGATACGGCATACTTTATCTTCAGATCACAGCTGAAATATTTTTCAAAAAAGGAGATAGAAGATCTTGAAAAAACCGGGGTACTCTCAAAGGACAGTTATATACCCGTAGAGTATCCATCATTCAGGGGTTCTCTTAAAAACAAGGTCAATAATTTTCTTCGAAGCGGTAATATATTGTTATTCAAAGATTCTATTTACCTGTTCAATACGGAAATACTCCGGAGATTCAAGGTGCAGGAGCTCGCTGAGCTCAGGGCATTGGATTTTAAACGTATTGTTCAATATGTTATCCTTATGATATTTATACTTTTAATACAATTCGGCGCTTCATATATTCAGATCATTTTCCTTATGAAATTGTCACAGCTTGCAATGAAAGATTTGAGAAAAGACCTATTCTCACATATTATTTCGCTGGAAGTATCCTATTACGATAAAAACCGGATAGGGAGAATGGTGAACAGGGTTACTAATGACATAGAAACTTTAAATGAACTTTTCTCCTCAGTACTGATTACCCTGTTCCAGGACATACTCATGATGCTCGGTATTGCGATGATTATGTTTTCCACTGATCTTTATCTTGCATCTGTCGTTGCAATATCCTTTCCCTTCATTGTTTTGATTACCATCATTTTCAGGATTAAGGTCCGAAATGCATACAGGCTCATTCGAACGAAAATTACAGAGTTAAACAGTTTTTTCAATGAAACGATAACAGGTATACGCATTATCCAGATTTTTGCAAGGGAGATTCAAAACTTCACAAGGTTTGCTGCCAGAAATACGGCTGTGTATAATGCCCAGTTAAAGCAGCTCTATGTCTATGCGATTTTCAGGCCGCTGATCAGTTTCCTCAGGTGGTTTTCTATAGCATCGGTTATCTATTTTGGTGCCCGGGGGATCGGGCTGGATAAAGTTACCTATGGGCTCCTGGTTATGTTTATTGCTTATATCGAAAGATTTTTTGCCCCGGTTCGTGACCTTTCGGAAAAGTTTGATATTATGCAGAGCGCCAATGCTGCGGGAGAAAAAATAATATCAATTTTTAAGGCGGATGCAGTAAAGGAAGTTGTTGAAAATGATGAAAAAGATGCATCCGTTAAAGTGAGTGTTATAAAACTCCCTGGGGTTTCTGAAAGGAAGCAGGAGCTCAGGGGGGAAATCCAATTTGATGATGTCTGGTTTTCCTACATAACGGATGAGTGGATATTAAAGGGGGTTTCCTTTTCCATAAATCCAAAAGAGATACTGGCAATTGTTGGCGAGACTGGAGCCGGAAAATCTACCATAGCCAGCATTCTGTCAAAATTCTATAAGATTCAGAGAGGAGAAATCCTCATCGATGGTGTTGACATTGAGGATATTCCATACTGGAAAATCAGGAGAAATATTGTTTCAGTTATGCAGGATGTATTCCTTTTCTCAAGAGATATCAGGAAAAATATAACCCTGGGGAGTCCGTATGATGAAGAATGGTTTAAGACTGTTTGCAGGGCTACACATATTGATCGATTTATTAATAATCTACCGGATGGTGAGCTGGAGCCGGTGATGGAGAGAGGGGTGACCTTTTCTGCAGGTGAAAGACAGCTTCTTTCATTTGCCCGGGCACTATATTTTAACCCATCTATTCTTGTCCTTGATGAAGCAACTTCAAATATAGATACAGAAACCGAAAGACTTATTCAGGATGCAATTATCAATCTTACAAAAGGGAGAACATCATTGATTATTGCACACAGGCTTTCCACAATTAAAAATGCAGATAAGATTATTGTCCTTGATAGAGGAAAAATTGTTGAGGAAGGGAGGCATCAGGAACTGCTTGCAAAGAAAGGTATATATCATAAGCTCTATACCCTCCAGTTCAGTAATCTGGTTTGAAAATAAAATATAAAGTTCTTGAAATATAAGGGTATTGAAATATCAGGGTCTTGAAATATCAGGGTCTTGAAATGAAGCCTACGGTTGTTTTATGGTATTAACACGTAAATACCTGCGGCAAAATCGGTTATCTGTTTTCATATCTTTAATTCCGCTTGATCCTGTATATAATATAAAGTGTATATAATATAAAGATTGAACAGTGTCAGGAGGCCTAAACCAAGAAGTGTATACCGGAGTCCGAAAAGGCTTTCCCGGGATAAAATCCCGATGACCTGGTGAATGATTGGGATTGCTGCAGCTCCTGCTGCAACAGTCAATCCGACAGCAGAACCGCTCGATTGTTTAAAACGCATACTTATCATAGCCACCAGAGTAGGCCATACTGTCCCCATTCCAAACCCGATAAAAAAGAAGAACACGAATGCTGCTGCCGGCGTTTTCACAGTAAAAGCTGAAATTTGAAAAATGAAAGTGAGGAGAAAGGCAGCAGAAAGGAGCTGTGTGTTCTTTATACTGTGAAAGAGAAATCCCACAAGTGCCCGGCTTACCCCCAAACCTCCCCAGAAAAGAGTCAACGAAAGAGGAGCTGAAGCTTTGGAGAGAAATAGATACTCTTCAGTATATTTCGCTAACCAGCCTGCTGTCCCCATTTCAGAGGCTACATAGAGAAAAATGGAAAGGAGCAGCAAACGGCCTTCTCGATCCTGTAAAACATTTTTAAATCCACTCGGATTAAGGGACGCTGATGTTGAGGTTTTATCATTTAATAAAAGGAAAAAACCGATCATTACTGTTGATGTGATAATGGTAACTGACCAGAGAAGATGCGGCAGTTTCAGACCGGGGTGTAACCTGTATGCAAGCGAGATGAGAAACGGACCTCCTGCTGCACCTATACAGAAGAAAACCTGTGAAAGATTTAAAATCGAGCGCTCTTTTCCTGGATAGAGGTCTGCGAGGAGGGCTGTTGACTGTCCTTCCACTGCTCCCATACCGATTCCAAATAAAAGGACTGCCAGTGTGCGTATCCGGAGGACCTTAACTATAGCAGAAATCCCGAAAGGGATCGTTAAAAATGCGGCGCCTGCGGATAATACGGTCTTCTTCCCTGTTTTATCAGCCGTAAGTCCTGCGAATGCTGATGAGAGCGGAAACAAAAAAAAGAGTGATGACAACAGCAGCCCCTGCTGAACAGAGTTTCCCCCGAGCCGTGTTAGAACAGACGGAAAAACCTGCACATCGATTGCAACGATTAAAATAGAATAAAAACAGAGAAAGACAGCCATGTTAACCTAATGTGGACAAGCCACATTCTTGATTTTAAAGATATTTTCCTGCAAACTAAAGTTTGTGCCAAAAAAGCAAGGAAATTGTTATTAAGGTACCATATAGTGTTGTGTACGTGAAATTAAACAGGTTACGCCGGATAATTGCCGGCATTAGGGAAAATAATATCGTGATAAGAGAAAAAAATCCAGAAGTTTGCGCTTATGAAATATTTCTTTCATTTTATGACATATTATATATAATAGTATGGTTAAATGGAGAAAGACAAAAGGTACTGATGATTATTAAAAGAAAAATTATAAATCTTAAAACAGTTTATATTGCCTGCCTGTTTTTGCTTATTTCAATTACAGGCCTTCCGATTTACAGGAATCCATTAGCAGATATCCTTATGGCACAGGAATATTTGCCTGATGAGGGGGTGCCGGTGGAAAAGGCGGAAAAGAATGGAAGTTTCGGTATTACAAATGGGAGAAAATATAATCTTGAAGATTTTTTTGCACAAGATGAAGAGCTTGATGAAGTTGTAAATCTCCTCATGGATAAGCTTACTGATGAAGAGAAAATTTCACAGATGGTTATCTCATATTTTACCCAGAATGTAAACCCTTCTGATGTAGTATTAGATCTAATATTGAATAAAAAGACAGGAGGTGTAATTTTTTTTGAAGATTCTGCTGATAAAATAAACTATCTGACTGAGATTTTCAACGATGCTGCAAGATCATCATCATCAGTGCTTTTACCGATATTTGCTATTGACGGGGAACCGTCTTTCATTCGTTATCAGTTTGGTCTGGCAGGATCCCTTCCGATGACTGGCAGAATAGAGACAGAAGAAGAATCAAGAAGGGTTGCAGAAACGATTGCCCTTATATTGAAAGATATGGGACTACATATAAATTATGCACCGGTTTGCGATATTTCATTCAACAGGGAAATTATCGGTAATAGGTCCTTTGGAAGTGATATAGAGATGGTTTCTGTTCTGTCACATGCTTTTATCGAGTCAACCCAGGCAAAAGGTATTGTTGCAACAGCAAAACATTTTCCAGGTCATGGGAGTGTTAGGGGAGACACACATAAGGGGCTGATATTTGTAGAAGGTAAACCGCCCGAATTACCGGTATTCAGGTATGCTATAGAAAATGGAGTTATTTCTGTGATGGTGGGTCATATCGGTGTGAGAAATCATGATAAATACGATACCGGAGGGAAACCTTCATCACTATCGAGAAACATTGTAACAGGACTTTTGAAGAATGAACTGGGTTTTAAGGGCATTGTCGTTACTGATGCAATGAAAATGAAGGCAGTACGGTCATTTCCTATGCCGTCCTATGAGGCCGCTCGTGCTGGATGTGATATGATTCTGATGCCTGATGATGAGCGGCTTTTTATAAGAACAGTGCAAAAAGAAATCCAAATCGATGAAATGTTCAGACATCAGATAATGGATTCTGTAAGAAAAATAATCCGGTTAAAAGTGTGTCTTGGTCTGATAAATGATGCTGAAGATGAATAGAAACATGGCAGTTACCTGAGTCGCAGGCAATAAATTAATTTTTTCACTCATCCAATTGAAAAAGGATCTGCAGGTATAACTGTTTTGGAAAAGTTTTGCATTTACTGTGATGTTGTCGATATATATAAAAAAGCACCGAATGTGGACAAGCCACATTCAAGATTGCCGGGATATCATTACAAATGATCAATGAAGCTGAAAGACTCAAAGAAATAATCCGCTTCGATACAGAGCTTTCTACTGTACATGACCTTGATATTATGCTTGAAAGGATATTGACTGAAGCACGAAAGATAATCAGTGCGGATGCAGGATCGATATATATTAAAGATGGCGAAGATCTGGTATTCAGCTATGCCCAGAATGAAACCATGCAGAAACTACTGCCTCAAGGCCAAAAGCTTATTTACCTGACATTCAGGGTTAATATCAATACCGAATCAATGGCAGGGTATGTTGCTACAACAGGCGAAACACTCAACATACCGGATGTCTATAGAACTACTGAGGAATCACCATACCATTTTGATTCAAGCTATGACCGTGTATCAAATTATAAAACAACCTCTATGCTGACCGTGCCTTTGAATAATAATCGTGGAGTAGTAATCGGAATTTTACAGCTTATCAATAAACACGATGAGGAAATGAAAGTTGTTTCCTTCGACTCGGAAGATGAAATAGTTTGTCTTCATTTTGCGAGTACAGCAAGTATGGCACTTCAAAGAGCTCAATTGACAAGGGCCCTCCTATTACGGATGATTGCAATGGCCGAGCTCAGAGATCCCAGTGAGACAGGTCCTCATGTCAACAGGGTAGCATCGTACGCTACAGAAATTTATGAACGGTGGGCACAGAAGAGAAATATCCCGCAGGAAGATATCAATAAGGTCAGGGATGTTTTCAGAATGGCAGCTATGGTTCATGACGTGGGCAAGGTTGCGATTTCAGATATGATCTTAAAAAAGCCGGGGAAACTTACGGAGAAAGAACGCAGTATAATGAAAGGGCATGCGTGTCTCGGAGCACAGCTCTTCATCGATAAGCAATCGGAGTTTGATGAAGTAGCATCCCAGGCTGCTCTCAGACATCATGAAAACTGGGATGGAACAGGTTACCCGGGCTATATAGATGTAAAAACAGGAAAACCCATTAAAACTGATACACATGGAAACGCTGTCCCGTTAAAAGGGGAAGAAATACCAATTTTTGGAAGAATTGTCGCAATTGCCGATGTTTATGATGCGCTCAGATCAAAGCGTGCCTATAAAGAGGCGTGGCCAGAGGATGATGTTCAGAGAGAAATAAAAAAATTATCAGGTCAAAAATTTGATCCTGAAGTTGTAGAAGCATTCTTTAGTTGCATCGATATCCTGAAGTCTATCTCCCATCGCTATCCTGACAGTGAATAGCATTTTACCATCCATTGAATGTATTAAACTGTTTAGTACATTAATACTGATTTTCTTGCCCAATAGGCACAAACTTTAGTTTGCAAGAAAATATCTTTTTAATCTTGAATGTGGCCCGTCCACATCAGGTACACATTTTCCGGATGATCCTTTACATCTTCCTTAAATGCTGTATCCCTTTTATCACAGAATCTAATGTATGCCGGGGATTTATCTCAAGTGTGTGAAGATTCAGCATGTCGAATTGTTCAAGAATACGGTGAAAGTTTAATAATCCATAACCCGGGGGTAGGTGGTCTGTAAGGTCATGATCAACGTCGTGAATATGTGTTCCCATACATTTTTCATTCAATTGACTCTGCCAAACGTTCATTGGAATAAATCCCAGTTGAGCCAGAATATAAGTATGGCCGATATCATGCCAGTATCCCAGATTGGGAAGAGGAAGCCTTTTAAAGATATATAAAGCTTCCTCGGGTAATGGTATTTCATAAAAATGAACGCGTGTTTCAATACAAAAGATAATGTCGGGAAAGTTTTTGCAGAGTCCCTCCAGCCCAATAATTGCATTTTCAAGAAAGTCTCTGCTCATGATTTTCCGTTTTCGAACAATGTCTCCTTTCATCTCTTCAAGTTCTTCGTTCCATTCTTCATGGAGGACTCTTTCTTTATACATCAAAACATTATGTTTTAATGCTTGATCCTCAATGCTTCCGATATGGAGAACAATAGATCCTGTCCCCAGTTTCTCCGCCCACTCTGCTGAAAAAGCAGCCTGCTCAATATCGTATTGACGCAGACCGTTGTCGAAACTTGCGAAATGAGGTGTATAATAGGGTTCTTTTCCGGATTTATGAGGCCCGGACGAGGCATGAATTGAAGTGACAGGTGTTCCTGATTTCTGTATAATTTCTTCTATAGAAATAAAAAATTCCTTATCGCCTTTTGTCCCAATTTCAAGGGCATCAATGTACGGAATAATAGCTTCCAGGCGGGAAATATCTCCATCTAACCAGGATGTTGAAAATGATAGTTTCATTTAAAGATCCAATAACTTTAATACGGCACTGTACTATTACGGATTATTCTCCGGATAATCAAGTAAAACTTTTATTATAACAATTCAGATATTAACCCCGGATGAACAGAGAAATAAGATATTTTTTAGACTATTTCAGTAAATTTATTTAAATCTTTATATTTTACTTTATATAAAGTGTATTTTGATATAGTTTTATACAATATCTAAATCTATGTGGCTGAATAGATATATCAATCTATTAATAATAAGGAGAGGGCATAATGACAGATATTGAAAACCGCGCAATTAATACAATACGATTTTTATCTATTGATGCTATTCAAAAAGCAAACTCCGGTCATCCCGGGCTCCCGATGGGAGCAGCACCGATGGCTTATGTTCTCTGGAAGGAATTCTTAAAACACAATCCGAAAAATCCGGAATGGCCTGACAGGGACAGGTTTGTCCTTTCAGCCGGACATGGCTCGATGCTTCTATATTCTCTGCTCTATTTAACGGGTTATGATGATATGACGATGGAGCAGCTTAAATCATTCAGGCAGTATGGCAGCCTGACGCCCGGACATCCTGAAAGTAACATAACGCCGGGAGTAGAGTCAACAACCGGGCCATTAGGCCAGGGATTCAGTAATTGTGTTGGAATGGCAGTTGCCGAACGGTTTCTGGCAGAAACATTTAACCGAGATAATTACAGGATTGTTGATCATTATACTTATGCGCTTGCAAGTGACGGGGATCTGATGGAAGGAGTAGCATCAGAGGCTGCGTCTCTTGCGGGCCATCTGAAACTGGGTAAGCTTATCATCCTGTATGATGATAATAAGATCTCCCTTGCTGCTCCGACCGAGGTTGCATTTACAGAGAATGTTGAGAAACGATTTGATAGCTATGGCTGGCAGGTACTTAATGTAGCTAATGGGAATAACGATATTGATGCTATTAGAAACGCGCTTAAGAAGGCAAAGGGAGATACGGAGCATCCGACGTTAATCGCAGTCCATACGACTATCGGGTACGGGAGCCCTAATAAGGCCAATACCTCCGGAATCCACGGCTCGCCCCTGGGGCTGGAAGAGGTGAAAAATACTAAGGAAAACCTCGGCTGGCCGTTTGAGCCCGATTTTCTTGTTCCTGTTGATGTTATCGAGCACTACAGGTCAGCAGTTGAAGCTGGTGAAAAATGGGAGAAAGAGTGGGAAGTTCGGTTTAATGAATACAGTAAAAAATATCCCGAACTGGCAAAAAAATGGGATCTGGCATGGACAAATAATTTACCGGAGGGTTGGGAGAAAGTTCTCCCTGTATTCTCTCCTGATGACAATGCTGTGCCGACGAGAAAAGTATCCGGGGGGGTAATTAATGCAGTGGCTCCTGTAATACCGAATTTGATTGGCGGGTCTGCGGACCTTGCGCCATCAACGAATACATACATGAAAGGTATCGATGAGCAGCAGGCTGCTACCCCGGGAGGCAGAAACATACGGTTCGGAGTACGTGAGCATGCAATGGGTGCTGCAGTGAATGGCATGGCATATCATGGGGGTGTAATACCTTTCGGAGGAACCTTCCTCACATTCTCGGATTATATGCGCGGTTCTGTTCGTATTTCAGCCCTTGCCGGTCTTCATACAATCTGGGTTTACACCCATGACAGTGTATGGCTGGGAGAAGATGGCCCGACCCATCAGTCTGTTGAACATATAGCTGCTTTAAGAGCAATACCGAATTTGATTGTTATTCGTCCTGCTGATGCAAATGAGACGGTGGAGGCATGGAAATTTGCACTGACCTATAATAAAGGCCCGGTCGCCCTTATTTTATGCAGACAGAATTTGCCTGTTATCGATAGAGCAGTCTATGCAGAAGCAAAAAACCTTGTTAAAGGCGCATACGTGCTTTACGATCCTTCTGAAGGCGAACCTGATGTTATTTTAATAGCTACTGGTTCAGAAGTATCTTTGGCGCTTGAAGGAAAAGAGCTTCTGGATCAGATGGGAATTAAATCCCGAATTGTATCAATGCCTGGCTGGGAGCTTTTTGAAATGCAGCCGCAGGAATACAGAGATGGAGTACTGCCTCCCGCAATAAAGGCACGGCTCGTTATTGAAACCGGAGTAGGTCAGGGGTGGCATAAGTATGCAGGTGAAAAGGGCAGAATCATTGCCCTTGAAAGATTTGGTGTTTCAGCACCTTATAAAGTGTTGAAAGAGAAGTTCGGGTTTACAGCCCGGCTGGTTGCAGATGAAGCTGTAAAGACTATTGAAGATTCAAAAATTTAAGAATCGTCTTTCTTACAATTTCTGCCCCAATCGGAAGGGCATCCTCGTCAATATTAAATCGAGGGCTGTGATGTTTACTGGTTAATCCTTTTTCTTTGTTTGAGGTCCCCAACAAAAAAAGGCATCCCGGCGCCTTATTTAAAAAATATGCCATATCCTCTGAACCCATATTGTTACAATCATTTGAAATATTGTCATTCGGAACAGTTTCCCTTGCTGCTTGAAGAACAATCGAGGTAAATTCCGGATCATTGTTAACAGTGGGATGGCCGCGGGCAATATCCACCTCACACCTTCCATCGAAAGCATCTGCAATTCCTTTACTTATCTCGGTAATTCTCTTTGCAGCATATTTTCGAATTTCCGGATTGAAGCAGCGTAAACTACCCTGCAAAAATGATTCCTCCGGGATTATATTACAGGCAGTTCCAGCGTGAATCTGTCCAAACGTGAGAACAGAACTTTGAAGAGGATCAATCTCTCTTGTGATGAGTGCCTGAAGTGATGTAATAATATGTGCCGAGATCATAATGGGGTCAACCGTATATTGCGGCATTGCTCCGTGACCGCCTTTTCCTATTACTCTCAAAGAGACAAGATCGATAGACGCAAAAAGAGGCCCTGGTTTTATTCCCACTTTTCCAACCGCAAGATCCTGCCACACATGTAAACCAAGAGCACCGCCGACCTTCGGATTCTTCATAACCCCTTCCTCTATCATTGCTTTTGCGCCTCCAGGAATAAGCTCTTCTGAGGGCTGAAAGACAAACTTGATATTCCCACGGAGTTTATTTTTTTGTGCGGAAAACAGCTTAGCAGTGATCAGGGCAATTGCCATATGTGCGTCATGCCCGCACATATGAACTATGCCTGTATGCTTCGATTTATATTCAACATTATTCTTTTCATCAATTTCAAGAGCATCCATATCAGCTCTATAAAGGATTGTTTTACCGGCATAATTTCCCTTTAAAAGCCCGATCACACCGGTCTTTGCAATATTCTCTTTTACATCCAGTCCAAGCTTTTTAAGATACCCTGCAATATACTTCCCTGTTTTCACTTCTTTGTTACCCAGTTCCGGGTATTGATGAAAATGTCTTCTTAGGCCTATCATTTCAGCTTTTAATGCAAGCACTTCCTGAGATATTTTTATTTCTTGTATTTTCAATTTTTACCCCTGGATATATGTTTATAGTAATCCTTTTTAATATAAATAATTCCGGTGGGTTCAGCCATAAACTTATTATATTTTTTTACGGTTTTTTATCTGAACATGCAATTAAATTATTTTCCTCGTTGTTGAATAAAAACAATTAGTTCCCGGTAAATATTAATAAAAAAATAATCAAATGATAAAAATAGCCGAAACTTAGATTAAGAAAACATGGAAGGGAAAGCCATGGAAAAAACCCTGAGAGAACTCATAGTGGTACTCGACATTCTTGTTGCATATCACAGAGAGTTACTCTTGTTAGAGCAAAAAAAACTTACTTCGATTATAAACCAGGACTTGAAGGGACTTGAAGAGCTTTTGTCTAAAAGTAAACAGGTATTAAGGGATATAGAGGACACTGAGAAATTACGGCTGGATCTTATTGAGAAGTTATGCGGGAGTAAAGATGCGAAAATAACTGATATCAAAATCACAGTTCCTGAAGAGTTGACTAACGAGCTTCTGAATAGCAAAAAAAAATTAATATCATTAATCCAGGAGCAGAAAATTTTAAATGAAAATATTGAGAAACTGCTTCAGAGCAGCCTTGAGATAGTAAACTTTTCAGTCTCCCTTTTTTCAGGTATGGGCTCAAATGGAAAGACCTACACCGGGAGCGGCAAAGAAAAAGGTTCAAAAGGAAAATACACATCTTTTGTCTTTGATGTAAAAGCCTAGTAGGAGCAATTCATGAATTGCCATTATAATAACGGCTGGGTGTTTTAAGATTATCATGAATTAAGCCTAGTAGGGGCAATTCATGAATTGCCATTACAATAACGGTTGGGTGTTTTAAGATTATCGTGAATTAAGCCTAGTAGGGGCAATTCATGAATTGCCCCTACAATAACGGTAAGGATAAATAGAATATGGAATCGACTTTTGCAGGAATAGAACTCGGTAAAAGGGGTCTTATCACACACCAGGCAGCCCTTCATGTGACAGGTCATAATGTTGCAAACGCCGAAACAGAGGGGTATTCACGACAGAAGGTTACTCTCAAGGTATTTGATCCGCTTTATGTACCCGGATTAACCAGGGAGCTGACTCCTGGACAGATAGGCCAGGGTGTCCAGATAGAAAAGATCATGCGTGCCCGTGATATGCTCCTTGAAGATAGAATCCTCAGCGAAAGCAACGGCCTTGCATACTGGAAAGGGTTGAATGATTGGATCTACCAGGTCGAATTAATTCATAATGAGCCGACTGACAGGAGTATAATGTGGGTGCTTGATAAGTTCTGGGCTTCATGGCAGGAACTTGCAAATAACCCGGAAGAGATTGGAGTCCGTCAAACGGTAAAAGAGTACGGTATTGCTCTTACAAGGCATATTAATGCTAATTATACAGCCCTGAAGGCAATACGCGATAACATTGAATATACCATACAGGTGCGAGTAGATGAAATAAACTCGCTGGCAAAGCAGATAGCACACCTTAACGGAGCAATACTGAGATCAGAAGCGGCAGGTGATAATCCAAACGACTTATGGGATAAACGGGACCTTCTTGTAGAAAAGCTGGCAGGGTATGTGGACATCCGTGTCGGCAGAAGTGACATGGATGAGTTCTTTGTTTATGTTGGTGGAAAACACCTTGTCCAGGGAAAGCATTTTGAACAGCTTTCGCTCACAAAAAATCCGGAAAACGAAGGCTACTCAGATGTTTTGTGGGAGGGAGATGGTTCATTGATCAAGCTGGAGTTCGGCGAATTAAAGGCTCTCCTTGATGCCCGGGATATAGAGTTGAAGCACCAGATCAATGCACTTGATACATTTTCAGTTAACCTGATCGACCTGGTCAACAGCATACACAGCAGGGGATTCGGTTTAAACCTGAGAACCGGTTTAGACTTTTTCAAAGAAAATCCCATATCAGTAAATCCAGCTGGGGATTACGATTTTAACCGGGATGGACTCATTGATGGTACGGCAATTTTTCGAATAACCGGTACAAAAGATATAAGCGCAGATGATTTGGTTGGTTTGGAAGGCAGAATCACATTGAATAACGGCATTGCTGTTGAGTATACCAGTACTGATACTGTTTCTGACATAATTTCAAAGGTAAATAATTCAGGCTCAGATATTAAGATGTATCTGGACAGTAATAAAAAGCTTGTAGTGAGATCAGACACACCGAATTTTTATATTGCTCACCTTGAAGATTCCGGTGATTTTATTGTACAGTACTCAGGATTATTGCGTGGAAGCGGGAGAGAGGCTTCTTTTGATTACATGACTTTTGGCATGGCTGAAAAGATATCAGGGGATTTTATGGTAACTCAAAAGCTCCACCCGTCATCCTGGATGGCCCTGTCTGATGGGATTCTGCATGAGGTAGAATCAATTGCTGCGAGTACCGGCACAGATACAGATGGTGACGGTATTCCTGATATTGCAGACGGTGCTGGCAACGGGGATAATGCTCTGCGTATTGCAGGAATACGGTTTGATAAAGTAATGATCGGGGGAAGCTCGACCTTAAATGAATACTACCGTGCTTTGATTACTGAAACAGGGTTAAAAGGCGAGACTGCGGAAAATGAAAGTAAAAACAGGGGATTAATCCTCGAAAACCTTGTAAACCTTCGGAAGTCAATATCAGGAGTGAATATTGATGAAGAACTGGTTAATCTTGTCAAGTTTCAGCACGGTTATGCTGCTGCAGCACGGTTCATAACCGAAGTGAACAAGATGCTCGAAGTTCTTATTAATAGAATGCTGTGATATTTTTTTAAGATTTATTTCGATTGGAGGCATGAAAGAAGATGAGAGTAACAAGTGGCATGATGGGTGACAACCTGATAAATATTATAAAGAGAAACGCAGATAAGATGATGAAGATTCAGAATAATATATCCACAGGGAGAAAAAACAGAATGCCCCGTGAAAACCCTATAGAAGTGAGCCATTCTATACATTATAAGAGGGTGCTATTTGAGTTCGAACAGTTTGAAAAGAACATTGATGATGGGAAAGGGCGGATAAATGCTGCTGAAAGTGCTCTGGGGAGCGCAACGGATATCTTGCAGAGGGTCCGTGAGCTTGGAGTCCAGGGCGCCAACGGTATTTATACAAAAGAGGACAGGGCAAAAATTGCTGTAGAAATAGAACAGCTCCTTGAAGAGCTTGTAATTATTGCAAACACAAAGTTTAAAGGGAAAGCTGTCTTCGGAGGCAATGATACACTTGAAGATCCCTTTAAGATTTCAAGGACATTTTCAAAGTTTGCAGGGCAAAATATTATTGATAAGGTTGAATATTATGGTGATATGGGGAAACTGAACAGAGAAATTGAACAGGGTAATATTCTCTCTGTCAATGCACCTGGAAATGAAGTGTTCTGGGCAGAGAATTCATCTCTTTTTTCTTCTGTTGATGCAACAAACTATATAGTTCCCGAAGATTCCTATGTCAGGATTAATGGCGCGGTGATAGGCTTTAAAGCAGGCGATAATATTGAAATGATTGTGAACAGGCTTAATAATGCCCATATTCCGGTAAGGGCTTCCGTAAACCGCATGAATGGGGGTATTATCCTGGAAACATCATCAGCACGGGATATCTGGGTAGAAGACATAAAGGGAGGGACAGTAATGCAGGATATTGGTGTTATTTCAGGAAATAACCCTCCCAAAAATATTTCACCGACTGCGAGGTTTTTTGGTGGTACAATATTTGATATGGTGAAAAGGCTGAGAGACTCTCTGTATATGAATGATATAGAGGATATAGGGGGCAGGGCATTAAGAGGTATGGATCTGGCGCTGGATAATATTTTAAAGTACAGGGCTGAGCTGGGGGCAAAGTCAAACAGGCTTGATATTGTGAAGTCCCGTATCATACAGGACAGAACCGACATGGAGGAAATCCTGTCGAAAAATGAGGATATTGATATTGCAGAGTCAATTACAAAGCTAAGACTAATGGAGGTCGCTTATAAGGCAGCACTGGGAGTTTCAGCACGAATTATACAACTAACTTTATTAGACTTTTTAAGGTAAGGAGCATTAGATGAAGATTAAAACAAAGCCATATGGAGAGATTGAAGTTAATGAAAAACAGAAGCTGTGCTTCCCTGAAGGGATAATTGGATTTGAGGGAATCTCCTACTATTATTTGATCGATTCACGTGAGGGTCCATTTTACTGGCTTCAGGCAGCAGACTATCCTGAACTGGCATTTCTCCTGGTGGATCCACGTATATTCCGGAAAGACTATAAACTCATGGTAAAAGATTCTGATTTACAAGCCTTGGAGCTTGAGATGAAAGAAGACCTGCTTGACTTTGCTATTGTCACTGTCCCTGAAGACCATTCAAAGATAACAGCAAACCTGATGGGTCCAATTGTCATAAATAAAAAAACAAGAGTGGCGAAACAGGTAATCTCTGAGAATGAGGAATACACTGTGAAGCATTATATGCTCGAGGAAATGAAGCAGCAAAAAGAAAAGATCCTGGAGACAGGCTGATGCTGGTTCTTACACGCAGACACAATGAGAGTATCATGATCGGTGATTCTGTTGAAGTTATTGTTGTAGAAGTCAAGGGCGACCAGGTCAAACTCGGAATACGGGCGCCAAAAAACATCAAGGTTCACAGGAAGGAGGTTTACCTCGCAATACAGAAAGAGAATATTGACGCGTCAAAGTCAGTGATCGATAAGATCGGAGAAATTGGCGTTATCTTCAAAAAGAAAAATGAGAAAAAATAGGGGGTTTGTTCCTGTTTATAAGGAGTCAATGCAATATTGTGAATAGTTTTTAAAGACCGGTATGAACTGGATGTTAAATCCATTTGTTAAAGTTTTTTATAGCAACCATACTCTCCGTAGATGAGATATTTCCGACAGCCGCAAGATCTTCTGTAAGAAAATCGATGAGGTTATGTGGTTCGATAAAAAGATCAATTATCAAATCAAACCTGCCTGTAATCATGGACACAGATTTAACATTTGGCAGTTCAGAAACTTTTTTCGCTATTTCATTCCATTTTTTTGTTACTTCCAATTGCACCAGTATGAAAATAAGCTGCTTGTCTGTCCTCTCTTCAGGATTAGTAAGACCTTTTACGTGTAAAAAGTTGCTTTCTGTAAGTTTTTTTATTCTATTCCTTACTGTTCCCTCAGAAATGGAGAGCCTTACCGCAATTTCATTATTAGGAGTTCTGCCATTTTTCTCCAGTATTTCTATTATTCTCATATCTGTGTTGTCTATTTTTAGTTTCATAGTCCAATTATACAGTTAATCGTATGGCAAATCAATGATTTTGCGTCAGATTTAGTATGGCAGATAAGGATAACTTTACTAAACTGTATGAAGAATTGCTAACCTAATGCGGACAAGCCGCATTCACGATTTAAAGATATTTTCTTGCAAACTAAAGTTTGTGCCTATTATACAAGAAAATCAGTATTAAGGTACTAAAACTATCAATCTGAACACCTTTCTTTATCCTCAATAAATAATGTTAGTTTTTTACTAATAATATCATTGATTTTGAAGTTATTAATTATTTTGGTTTGATTATTTTTCTTATCGAGCATAATATTACGGTTATAATGAATGGTAGAATATCTATTTTGCTGAAGGTGCAGGATACAAAATTAGCTTTTTAGATATCGACGTTTGGGAGAACATGTGAAGTTTCCAAAACTAAGAGTATTTTTATCGAAAATAGAGTACAATGTTAGGAAGTTGCAAGGAATCTGTGGCAGAGAAAAAATTGAAATTGTGGGAGTAACAAAGGGATGTTCAGCAATCACTGAAGTTGCCAAAATTATGGTAAAAAACGGAATAAAAATCTTAGGGGATTCCCGTGTGGAAAATATAAAGAGATTAAGGAAGAACAAAATAGCTGCTGAATATATGCTTTTACGTATTCCTATGTTAAGTGAGCTTCAAGGAGTTATAGATTATTGCGATATTAGTCTCAATTCCGAAATAGAGACAATCCTGGCTCTGGAAGAAATTTCTAAAAAGAGTAATAAAATACATAAGATTATAGTTATGTTTGACCTGGGTGATTTAAGAGAAGGATTTCTCCTGGAAGATATTGACGGAATTTCGAGAAACATGTATAATCTTAAAAAAATAAAGATAATCGGTGTGGGGACAAACTTAGGATGTTACGGAGGCGTCCTTTATACACCTGAAAAGATGGGAAAACTAATAGATATAAGAAGGCAATTAGAAAGTAGACTAAATCAAGAAATTACCATTATTTCAGGGGGAAGCACTGCCAGTTTAAGCCTGATTGAAAAAAATGCCATGCCTCAAGAAATTAATCAACTCAGGATTGGAGAGGCTATTCTCTTAGGTCAGGATGTGACCGGAAATAGAAAAATCCCTTACCTGTTGAAAGATACTTTTATTTTACAAGCAGAGATTATCGAGAAAAAAAGTAAAGGTACTGTTCCACAAGGAATAATCGGTAGAGACGCATTTGGGAATATACCTCAATTTATAGATAAAGGAGTAAGAGAGAGGAGTATTTTGGCTATTGGTAAACAGGATTGCCAGATAGATAACCTGGAACCTCTGGATAAGAGGGTAAAGATTTTAGGAGCGAGTAGTGACCATCTAATTGTTGACACTGAAGATACCCGAAAAAATTACAGATTGGGAGGTTTTATAGAATTCCAGATGGGTTATAGTGCATTGCTATCTTTAACTACTTCAAGATATGTAAATATCGAAACCGTTGATTAAGGAACAAACCTCTGTATAGTTTAGAGTTGATGTTTGAAGAGATATTTTTAAGTACCTTAATACTGATTTTCTTGCACAAACGGCAAGAAAATCTTTTAAATCTTGAATGTGGCTTGTCCACATCAGGGGGCATAGAAGTTAGAAATAAAAAAAATCTAAATTTAAGGATGTAAAAAATGGGAAAATGCATTTC
>JAUVYC010000044.1 GCA_030603285.1 Spirochaetota bacterium | reverse complement strand
TTCTTAAGTCTGCGACCCTGGAAATTTTAGAGCAGAAGCTAAAACTAAATATTGACGGCCAAAAGGAAGCCACCTCCTTTGGAGGTGGTATATAATATTTCAAAAAAGATTAATTCAAAGGCTATGCCTTTAAAAGACTTTTGGCTTGGGAACCACCACCTGCTTTGCAGGTGGTCTTTTACTATGCAGTACAGGAAATAGGAGTTACTAAAGTCGATCACATTATAGCACAATTGTTATCCATAAATGTATTCGAGAATTCTTTAAATAGTAATAAATTAGAATATTGAACAGGCTTAATTTGTGAGAAATGTGGGTTAGTGGTATTCTTAGTATTACCATAGAGGGTGGTAAATTTTATTTTAACCACTTTTTGAAGGATTATCACACAGCTTTGGGACAAATTCTAAAGTCAAGGAGATGAAGTCAATATGGGGATGACAATAACACAGAAAATTTTAGCAGATCACACTGATTTAAAGTTTGTAAGGCCAGGTCAACTGCTCAATGCCAGAGTTGATATTGTACTCGGGAATGATATTACCGCTCCTATTGCAATCGAGCAATTTAAAAAGGCCAACGCAAAAACTGTATTTGATAAACAACGGGTGATCATGATCCCTGATCACTTTGCCCCGAATAAAGACATTAAATCAGCCGAGCAGTGCCGGATCCTGGAGAATTTCGCAAAGCAGCAAAAGCTCACCAATTATTTTGAAGTGGGGGAGATGGGTATTGAGCATGCACTTCTTCCGGAACAGGGTTTGGTGCTTCCAGGTGATGTAATCGTTGGAGGAGACTCACATACCTGTACTTACGGTGCGCTTGGTGCCTTTTCAACAGGTGTCGGAAGTACGGATGTTGCTGCAGCCATGATCACAGGGGAATTATGGTTCAAAGTACCGGAAACAATCAAATTCATTTACTGCGGCAATCTCAATCCATGGGTAACCGGCAAAGATCTTATTTTATATACTATAGGTGATATTGGAGTCGATGGAGCGTTATACAAGGCAATGGAGTTTACCGGCGAAACCATTGATTCACTTCCGATGTCAGGCCGCCTGACAATGGCCAATATGGCCATAGAGGCAGGGGCGAAAAATGGAATATTCATCCCTGATGAGACAACAGAGAAGTTTATCAAATCTATTGCAAAACGTTCTTATAAATACTATAAAAGTGATGCCAATGCATCTTATTCAGATATCAAGGAATATGATGTATCCAGGATAGAACCCCAGGTAGCTTTTCCCTCTCTACCATCCAATACAAAAAGCATAAATGATGTGGGTCATGTAAAGATCGATCAGTCGGTGATCGGGTCCTGCACAAACGGCCGGCTTGATGATCTTCGTCTGGCGGCAAAAGTCCTTGATGGTAAAAAAGCAGCGCCTTACGTGCGCTTGATTATTATTCCGGCTACACAGCAGATATACAGGCAGGCAATGAGAGAAGGATTATTTGAGATTTTTCTTGATGCCAAAGCAGTAATAAGCACTCCTACCTGCGGGCCCTGTCTGGGAGGATATATGGGTGTTCTGGCAAGCGGCGAGCGGGCAATTGCCACTACTAACAGAAATTTTACCGGTAGAATGGGACATCCAAAAAGCGAGGTTTATTTAGCCAATCCGGCAATAGCGGCTGCATCCGCTGTTCTGGGAAGAATTGGAAGCCCTGAGGAGCTGGATTGATTCAGCAAAGGAGGATTTTGTAATGAAATTAAAAGGAAATGTATGGAAATTCGGCTCGAATATCAATACCGATGCTATTATTCCTGCCCGTTATCTGAATGTAATAGATCCGGAGGAACTTGCCGGGCATTGTATGGAGGACGAAAACCCTCAGTTTGTTAAAGAGGCAAAAGAAGGAGATATTATAGTTGCCGGGACAAATTTCGGGTGCGGATCTTCAAGAGAACATGCCCCTATTGCTATTAAAGCAAAAGGTATATCCTGTGTTATTGCTAAAAGTTTTGCAAGAATATTCTATCGTAATGCCTTTAATATGGGTCTGCCAATTTTAGAAAGTGCTGATGCGACCGATGGAATACAGAATGGCCATGAAATCGAGGTTGACCTTGTGAGTGGAGAAATTATAAATAAAACTACCGGCAAAAATTATAAGGCAAGTCCTGTCCCTCCTTTTATGCAGAAGATAATCGATGACGGGGGATTAATGGGATATATTGCCAAAAGAAGGGTATTCAGAAATGAATAGCCTCCTGGCCTAAAGTAGTAGGGGCAACCCCATGTGGTTGCCCTCCTCTTAAACCGCTACTTCTATTTTAATAGTGTATGGTTTAATATATCAGGCCCTTTTATTGCAATTTTTTTCGATTTTATAGAAAAAAGCTTGAAAAAAAAATAAAAATAATATTTAATGGTAAAAACAATTCTATCATAGTTTTTCATAACCCCTGATAAAAAAGCTAACTTTTTTCAAACTTTTAAGACAAATGAGAAAATAATAGTGTTTATATGTTTTAGAAATAAACACATCCGTTAAATAAAAAATGGATTAATACTCATAATGAAAAAAATCCCTCTCCGGATAGGTGTCAGAGCAGCTTTTTTTCTTTCAGCCTTTTTTCTAATAAACTTCCTCCATGCTCAAAATTACGAAATAGAGAAATACTTTGATTATTACGGACATGAGCTTGATAGGCTAATTACATATTCAGAGCAGGCGGAAAGTTATGAGGAGTATACAGGGAGGCTTGAAATAAAGTTTAATGTCCTGAAAGCCCTGTGGGAGAAGGACAGGGACAGACTGAAGAGTAAGGCGAATGAATCTGAACAGAGCATTGAACCTTCCTACGAAGAGTGGGAAAGAGAGGCAGACGCCCGGATTTCAAGGTCAAAAGCTGCCTACATTATTAAAAATGCATTCCTGGAAGAGGGTGGGGCAGAGGAGTTAAAAAGAAATCTTTCCAAAAAGCTTCAGGAGATAACAATTAGCATAGCTGCTTTAGATAGTACTAAAGGGGAACAATTTGAAGAGTATAAACGCAGGGTGATTTCGGCGTATAAAGGGGAAGTTTCATTGATTGAGGGGCGTATTGACAGGAAATACGATATAATGAAGCAGGAGTTTACAGATAATTATGGGAGTGAAGGGATACAGGAGGCCCACCTGCACACAGCACTCGAAGAGGAGAAGCACAGGGTTTTATATGAGAAAAAGGTTTTTTTGGCAGCGCTTGTGAGCTCCTCTGTAAACAGGATAAAGTACGATCTTTTTGCTGACCAACGTTCTCTGAGGCTGATGATGGAAAAAGAGCGTGCAAAGAAGGCAGCGGATGAGATACAGCTCAAGGTAAAAGAGGAGCTTGAACGGAGTGTCGAAGAGAGGCTTGATGCTCTTCTGAGAGATGATGTATTAAGCAGAGAGGATGTGATGCTGCTGTCTAAACGGGTGAATAAGTTCTACGATCAGGGCCTTGAGATATGGGCACAGGCTGCAGCGGACCTGGTGCGGAAGGAGAATGAGTGGTATCAGAATTACAATGATGTGTACAACGAAGGCACAAGCGCCTGGGCTACGGCATTGAATATGTTGAAGAACAAGAAGGAGGAGTGGGCTGATGAGTTTTTAGATGTGCTAGAAGAGGGGCTTCAAAAATGGGATGCCATATTTGAGGGCATGTATACTGCAAAAGATGAGCTTTTATCAAGCCTTATGCAGTTCAGGGCCAGCCGGGAGAAGGACTTTGATGTGTATATCAATCATCTTGCAGAGACTCTGGGATATGGGTCACAGAGCATAGGGCAGATTGATGAGTATACAGAAGAGTTTCATTTGATGATGAAAGAAACGCTCAGTCCGTTTACACAAGAAGAGCTCAGCACAGAACAGGTGCGGGGACTTATGGATCTTTTTGATCAGTATGATGGAGAGTTCTGGCACCAGGATCGAACGTTTAAGAATCTGTTTAATTTTGAAACAACAAAAATATGGGTTTCAAATACCTCAAAGACAGATAAGATAATCGGCAAACCCCGGTACTTTTTTCTTTCAAGTGAAGATCTGAAAAATGGATTCAGGCTGAAAGTGGAGATTGAAGCACTGGTGAGAAGGTATGATAAAAAGTTCGTGTTTAAAGGATTAAAGGGGATGATATTTACCCATAAAGATATTAATGAAAAAGGGTATTACTGGATAACATGCACGTATGATAAGAACGGCAGCTGGAAGAGAGCGGTCTCCCATATTAACCATACCCCGACTGTTGATACACATAGAGATACGGAGCAGTTGAATGTTACAATAATTGCAGATGAGCTTGCCAGATATGCTGATATTATTGATTCACTGCATGAGGAAAAACGGGTAATAACCGGATCAATCCATGATGTGCAGGAGTCTGTGCTCAATATGCTTGATAACAGCAAGACTATACTGGAGAATCCGTTGTTTGCCGATGAAGAGGAGCTTCACAGTCATTATTTTGGTGAAGAAAAAGAGTTTTTATGGAACGATTTTGATCGGGAGCTGTATCGGGCATATTATGAAAAGGAGTTCTGGGCAAGTCAATACAGGATAATAGAGGGGGTGCTTGAGTACGCGCTTGATAAAGCCGGCAGGGAGGATGCGCAGGATACAATAGATGAGTATGAACGTGCACAGTTAGAGTATGAGCTTGCAGTAGAAGCATATGAGGGAGTACTGGAACAGCTCAGGAATCAGGAGGGGGAGATAACCGCTCTTGAGGATGAACTGGAGACTTTAAAAGAAACCTATGCAGAAAAGGAAAAAGCATTACGTGAACTGGTAAACAGGCTCTCCAGCCTGACGTTTGCTGAAGCAAATCTTGATATGCTTGTATATTCAATGTATGAACAGATCAATCGCGCCGTTCAGCAAAAGCATACATTCCTTGAAAGGATTTGGGGGTTTGATGAATATAAAGAAGAGGAAGCTGTCCAGAATCTGATTAAGGGTACATTACAGATTGCAGGGCTTAGATATGAAAAACTGTTTAATGAGTATTTTGATCCTGATAACAAAACATCCCTTGTAAGCATGAAGGAGTTTCTTGAACTCTTTCATGATAGCACCGCAGAGCTTTTTGGTTCAGAAGGGGAAGCTGTGAGCGGAGCTGCAGTAAAAAAAACAGCAGATGGTCTTGGTATACTTCTTGATGAAATGGAAGGTATTGATTTGTACAGTGAAATCACAGGTGAGGTTGAACATCTCAAACAGGTGCTTGACCGGCTTGAAGCAGACTCTGGTGAAGAAACACAATATCTAAAGCCGTTTATAGCAGAAAAAACCTCTAAGGGGATCTATCTCGTACAGAGGATGTTTCACAGTCTGATAGAGGGCAAGAAACAGGCGTATGCAGCAGTTTACGAGTATAGTTCTGATCCTGGTTATGAGTCTGCAGGTAATGTGAATGATAAGCAGGAGGAATATTTTAGCACATATATTGAAGATGTAAAGCAGTATATACAGGATACGATAAATGACTTTGCAGTAATGAATGAAATGAGTCAGGAACTTGAAGAAATACTGCGTATTCAATCTGATGAGCCTGGGGTATCTGAAATGCACGTATATATTGCTGGCACATTAGCAGAATATATTCAGGGTAAGCTGACCGAGCTTTATGATTACAGGGATATAGATTTTCTGAATGAGGAGTGGCTGAATGAGTTCGGGGCCGCCATAGGACAGGCTGAGCTCATCAATCAGTTCTCAGACATTGCCTGCTCAATTATCCCGGTGATAAATATCACCGAACAGCATACTTATCATGAGGCTGTAGATTCTTTTATCGAAGGATTAACAAAACTATTATCGGATGGAGAGGACAGCTGGCAGGGGTATCATAGGTCTTTAGAATTATTTGCTGATTCCGGGTCAACTGTCAATGATCTTCTTATCACGGTCAGGGATAGGGCTGAAAATACAGAAGCATTTCTCAGATTAAAACACCTGTTTATCGATATTCTTCCCCATATATCGAGCTTTGCGAAGCTCCACAATTTTGAGTGTTCCCGTGATTTGGAGCTGAATATACAGTTTTGTTCCCTGCTTTTGCCAGAAATGGGGCAAAGTGATGCCGGCGAAGATATTTCTTTTAATATAGAAGATGTTTTTTTGCAGGAGTTTTCAGCCACGGCAGAGGTGTTAGAAAAACTTTTTAATCCTGATGAGAACAGCAATGATCTCTTTGAAGCCCTGTTTGAGAGACTCAGGGAAGAAAATAATTACTACGGAGGAGACGATATAACTCCAATAGACGGAGCGATGGATTTTACCGTTTTATATCTACTGTTGAACATGGATACTCTGGAGACGAACGGGATGTTGACCCCAAAGCTCGGCAGCATTTTACTAACAATGGCAGAATATGTAGCGTCGTATATTTATCTTGACTATAATTCCGAGTACGCAGAGGGTGCATTAGACGAAAGTGCATTTGGAGAACCAATCAATGAAAAAATCATCTGCTACTTTGATAGGTTAAAGGCCGGAGAGTCGTGGTGGCTGTTTTCAGAGGAAGAGCAGGAAAAAATTGAAGTGAGTATGGAAAGATTTCTGGTATCTGCGCACCAGGGGCAGGATGAAGGCGATGAGAGTATACAATCAGGCATTGTTGGCATGAGTACAGAAAGGCTCAGGCGTACAATCCAGGATGTGAATGAAGTGATTGATGAGCTCAGTTATTTTTATGACATACACGGGTATTTCACCATGGTGCTTGAAAGAGAAGGGTATGAACAGCTTGAAAAACTTGATTCATTATTATTGCTTGAGATTGAAGGCAGAGAAGAATATGAAAATAAGCTGGAGTATTCAGAGAAGTTCAAGGAATACAGCAGCCTACCGTCTGAATCACGGTTAAAAGAGGTGCTGGATACTCAGTACATTTCTGATTTATTGCAGAAAGACAGGCAGAGGGCGTTAGATCTCATATGCGCTCTTTCATTTCAACTAATAGCATCACAGGAGATTCCCGGAACAACAGATTTTGCAGGTCTCTACTTTTATATTGAGGAGCTTGTTGATACTGTTTTAGACATACGGGGAAGTGAAATAGGAAATTATCGAGAAGATATTAAATCCATGCTTGAAACAGAAGTAAAGCTCTATGAAGCAGAGCTGAAAAGATCAGGCGAATATTATGAAGAGGTAACCTTCAGCAGCTGGGCCGATGCGTATATTTCTGTTCTTGAATCACTTGATGAAATAATTGAGAGGTATAAAAACAACGGGCACCTGTATCTGTATTTTCATTCATTTTTAAAAGATATCTATGAATTAGAGCTGGTTACAGACTTATCAGAGGAAGAAGTCAGTTTATTAAAACAAAGATATGCAGATGAAGGGAGGTATCTCTATTCACAAAAATACTTTGTCGCAAACAAAGTCGGGAACAAAGATGAAGCCTTCAAGGAAAAGTATCTGGAGGGATTCGCGGAAGGGTTTCAGGATTATCTTTTGCAAAATAATGTACTCAGCGGAACCGTCCCCTGTGCACAAGCGTACAGACAATACCTTCTTTGTGACCCTGTTGAAACATCGTTTTTTAAACTGGCAGACAGTCTTTACAGGGGGCGGGATATTTTATTGGAGTCAGCGTACAACAGCACCTTTAAACAGATGATTGAGAATAAAATTAGTGAACTGGTGAATGGAGAATATGAGGATTACAGGGGAGTAATCTATGAAACCAGAGACATATGGCATAGTATGAATAAAGGGAGAGACCGATCAGAAGTATCTGTATCATTTAACTACCGATTTCTTGAGGAGCCATCGAAAGAGCAGATACTCTCTCGAATATATTTTGAGGGATTCGGGGAGTATTCATATAAAGACAATGAAGATAATGATGTCAACATCGATACTGCCATTACCTACATCTCAGGCAATACGGCGGTAAACAGCTATATAGAGCACCAGAACAGGTTTCTGCAGAGCCTTGTTTCGCTCATACACCTCAAAGAAATCACTGAAGAAAGCGCACTTAATTCTCTTATGGATTTGATGATCCTTGAAGCAGTTGACGAAGATGGAAATCCAACCGGAGCACTAAACCTGAATATATTTTCCGGGACAACTCAGGAATATGCTGATATTGATACAATTACAGGGTCTGAATTGAAAGAAATAACAAATGTTCTTGCAGCAGTAGCATCTGATATCACTATAATGGACAGGGATGGACAGTTAATTATAAACGAGCGGCCTGGTAGTGGTGAGCTTTTATATATGCTTGCTTCAGTGAAAGAAGCAGTGGAGGAAGCAGAAGAAGAAAATGGTGATGTAGCCGGTGCTGTAAAAGCGATAGAAGATGAAATCGATCACTTAGAAGAAGAACTGAACATCCTGGAAGGCCATCTTGAAAATATCGAACTGGATTTGATAGCCAACAGGAATATGTATAACAGCATAATAGATCAGGTAAACAAACGGAAAAGCGCTGTAGATGAAGCCTATCATGAATATCTTAAAGCAAAAGAGATATACTATTATGCCCGTAATATCTATTTTGGGGGTGGAGATACCCACAGTGCTGTACAGATGTATAAGGAACAGCTTTTAGATTATACGGCAAAAAAGGCTGAATCTGAAGAACGGTACAGAATACTCAAAGACATCAAGATGACCAACCGGGAGAGAGATACTGAGGAGGGGTACAACCACCATGAACTTGCCGGCTATTATGATGAGTTAAATGAGATGAATGAATCAGTGAATGAAGCGGAGGAGGCGTTACAGCTATTAAAGATATTTCATTCTCTTTTTACGAGTAAACTGGGTTTCTTGGAAAGCAAACGGGCATCAATTGAAGAAAGTTTGGAATCAGACGATTTAAATGACAACCGGAGAGATGAATACAGTGCAATGATAAAGAGGCTTGATGCTGAAATTGATGAATTAAAAGAGGAGAATGATCAATATATTTCTGTTAATTTTACTCCTGGATCAACAGCATATACCATTTTCTCCCGCGGCCTTAAAAAAATAGCTGCATTAAATGAAGAAGATATTGATAAGTATATTACTGCACTTGGGGATTTTATCTCAGAGAAAGGAGAAAATATTTTTACAAGCACACGTAATAGAAGCCTCAGCATGATGGTAGTAGAGCTTGAGGATTATGTACTGGAACAACATGCATCCAGGCAGGCATATATTGAAGAGGGGCAAAGAAGATACAGTGATCGGTATGGTGAGTTTACTAACGATATGCTTTCAGAGTATACGAATTACAGAGCAAAAAGGGAAGAATATGTTATAGAAAAGGAGCTGACAGAAAGGGAGATAGGTTTTCTTGCTGCAGGGCTGAACGAGGAGGAAAGGATAGAGTATGAGGAATATCTTGGTGCGTTGAGCGGGAAATGGGATGAGCTTAACCTGGAAAATATTCATGAAACCTATCATATACTGATGTTACTTGAGAGCAGGCTTGCTCAGCTTGAAGAGTTGATAATAGTCTATTCTCTTCTTACCGGTTTTCCGGATGAGGATGAGCATGATGCTTATCAGCATGATGCTGCTAAGCCTGATGCTTATAAGCTTTATGCTTATAAGCCTGTAGAAGAAAACAAAAAGCTGTTGGGAGAAGACCTTGAGAAGCTGGGAGAAAAATATGGGATAACAGATGAAGATATCCTTTCGTATGATGATATCATAAAAGAGGGGATACTTCTGGACGGCTGTGATTTTTCAGGGGCTGGTGTGCTGAGAGCAGAGTTGGGAATGAAAAAAGATTTACTGGATGAGCTTGAACCTCTTGATTATTACACAGCCGTTACTGGAAGTAATCTCTTTTCCGAAATGCTAAAAGATATGAAACAGGCATATATGATGATAGGCGGAGCTAAGGAGGCGCTTGAGGAGTACAGGTTTGAGCTTCAGATTGGGGCAGTGGTAGAGGAGAAGAACAGGTTTCATGATAAGGTGACGATGGGTAAGGAGAATGGGCTGGAAGAGTGGGACAACCAGTTTATAAAGATACGGGGTGAATACAGGAAATGGGTGTCTGAGATGAAAGAGCGGTTTGATGAAGTTTTGGAGGAGTGGAGTAAAAAGGAGGTCGAGTATGTGAGAAAGAGGGATGAGTGGGTGAAAGAGGCAGGAGAAAACAGTCTTTTAGGAGATAATGAGGGTTTTTCAGCGTTAGAGGACAAGATACAGGATCTTACGGATGATATATCAATAAGTGTGAGAGATATGAGCAGGAATGCGGAGGCGCTTGAACAGGAGTACAGTGAAAAGATGCCTATTCCACAGTGGATAAGCGACTATCAAGTACTTGCAAACACCACGTTCGGGCGATTGAAGAAAGCTGGCTTAAGTGATGAGGCTGTAGAAGAGTCTATACGGTATGTGCGTGAGAATATGGAGGCATTTGAGGATAAGAAGGAAAGCCTTGAGGCAGAGAAGTTATACTTCAAGCTGAAAAAGGCACAGGAGACCATCCTTGCGGAGATACGAAGTGTTGATGAAATGAACAGGATGATGGTCGATGAGGTAATGGAGGAAGCAAAGTTTACCAGGAAGGGGAGCGGATACGAGAGGAGAATACTTGTTGATTACAGCCTATTAGGAGGCAAGAAGAAAGAGACGAAGAAGATAGGGCTGTTTTCAGTATACAGGGTGGATGAGAAACAGTTTTCATTAGCAGGAATTGAGGATTTTAAGAGTTTGGGTGACAGCACAGACCTGCAGATATTCATCATGAAAGAGACAGAGAGGTTAAGGCGTGCAAAAGAGGAGGCGCTTGGGACAAAGGAATATGCAGGTGATATATACAAAAAACATATCGGACGGTTTCCGACAGGTGAGGATATTGGAAGATATATTGAAGAGAAGCAGGAAAAGAAAGGCATATTGGGGAATGTAAAAAAGTTTTTTGGCAAAGTAATGAAAAAGATTATTTCGTTGTTTGTCAAAGAGGAGAAAAACAAAGAGGATTATTCAGATTTTCAGAAGCTATTAGTAAAAGAGATACAGTATCCTGTAAACAGGGGGCTTGAGACAGGGCGCATCATGCTGGAGTACCAGAGGCTGGAAATAATTGAGGCAGAAGCGAAAGAGAATGCGGATTCAGGATTTTTCAATGCCCCGCTGTTTCCAGGCGGGCCTTCGCTCAAATCGATAGGGAATGTTGCATTATCGATAGCAACAGGGGGTGCATCGGCGGTAGTGCGGTCAGCTGTACAGATTGGGTGGAACGTTGTTACGACCGTAACAACAGCAGCGGAAGGGAAGATGGATCGGGATGAAGCGGTGTTGAATATAATGAAAGATATTGCAATTACTGCAGTAACCGGGGGATTTTCAAAATCAGGGTCAGGGATAGGGGAGATAAGTTTGAAAGATCTGGGGTCATTGAGTAATAATATCAAAGGGGCTGCAAAGCAGGCTGCATATGAGGCTAAAAGACACATGATAAATCAGGCAGCAGCGAGTGCAGTTAATGCAATTGAGTTAGATGATCATGGGAGACTTGGGTGGAACAGTGCCAGTTTTGGTGAAGGGATAGGAACAGGGATGCTTACATCAGTGGGGAGATTTGGGGGAAGTTTCGCAGCAAATACATATGATTTAAGACATGGGGCTACATGGAGCGGGAGCGGGTACAATTATAATTACATGAAGGACATTAAAGGTGGAGGGTATATTGCAGATTATTTTAACACAAATATGAAGAGGATGGGAGGGATGTTAGGTGGTTTGACTGAGCAGGGGATAAACAACATGACAGGAATGTCAGATGGGCTTACGCTGAATGTGTTGAACAGCAGGGACTTTGGGTTAAAGAATGAGGTAGGGATGGTGACTGTGACGTTAGGAGGGAGCAAAGGGTTTGACTGGGATGTATCAAGAGGAGGCATGAATGTATCAGCATCCGGGATAAAAGGAATGTATGAAGGGATGGAGCGGGTTAAGTTATATAATGAGGTTATGAATGGAGGCAATAAGGGGATGCAGGTGGCATATATGGCTGATAACAAATCACGGTACTCCTATGACACCTTATCTGAAAAAGAGAAGGCAGAGTATAAGAATGAATATGGTAAGTTAATTAATGAGATTGAAGATTATTTACATGGGAATAGTGAAATAGGTTTTAATTTCAATACAGATAAAAACATGCGCAAAGGGGATACAATTTTCATAACTGATACTTTAGTTAATGATAAAGATTTTAAAGTAGAAGACGGGTTAATACACATGGATTTAAACAAAGCAGCAAAAATGGCTCCCCTGATAAGCCATGAACTGATGCATGATGGGAAGATAATCGGAGATAATTATAAAGAAGATGTAGATGCGCATACATTTGATACGATAGCATGGAGAGGATTAAAAGAGAAGTTTGGCGTACATGACGTTCTGATGGATGAGAAATTGTTTGCATTTAAAAAATTGGGCAAGGAGAGATTTAATGAATATTTAGATGCTCGTTTTAGATTAGGTGAGGAGGCTTTTTACATCAATAAAGAAGGAAATGTAGTAGACGATAACAGGTTTTTTACTCTAGTTGACAAAAGCATGGGTCTTGACGGTAACGTTTATGCAGAGCCCATTGACCAATATACCGCTTCAACAAGATATGAATATATATTAAAAAAGCACGCTTACATCTTAAATCCACATCAAGATGAAAAATTTGGTCAAAAATTTACTAATTTTTTAAGTGAATATATTTTTGGGTGGTAAAAGATGGATAGAAAAAAAATAGTTGGAATTGCTTGGAAAGGGTTTATTTTAGTTGCGTGTATAGCAGCGATTTTTATAGCGGCCACTTTTGTTTGGTTTCTCTTTAAACAAACTCGTGTAACAAAAAAAAATGAATTACATATAATGTTTCGTGAGGCTG